>JBGTCY010000017.1:0-8165 GCA_041748615.1 Chitinophagales bacterium | reverse complement strand
AAAATGCGCAGACCATTGTTGGTTGCATGCGACATTTACCGACCAGCAGCTATTGACCAGTTGAAAGTGCTGGGTGGACAAATTCAGGTGGATGTGTACGCGGAAGAGGGAAATACCAACGCGGTAGAAATCGCGAAAAATGCCATTCAACATGCCAAAACAAATGGCTACAATCTCGTCATTGTGGACACTGCCGGTCGCCTCGCCATTGACGAGCAGATGATGCAGGAAATTGAAAACGTCAAAAAAAGCATTCAGCCTCAGGAAACGCTTTTCGTTGTGGATTCCATGACAGGTCAGGATGCCGTGAATACCGCAAAGACCTTCAATGAGCGATTGAATTTTGATGGCGTGGTACTGACAAAATTGGATGGCGACACAAGAGGTGGCGCTGCGCTCTCGATTAAATACGAAGTGAACAAACCTATCAAGTTCGTTGGTACAGGCGAAAAACCGGACGCACTTGATGTGTTTTATCCGGAAAGGATGGCGCAACGCATTCTCGGAATGGGTGACATTGTTTCATTTGTTGAAAAAGCGCAGGAACAATTTGATGCCGATGCAGCCGCCAAACTTCAGAAGAAAATCCGGAAAAACGAATTTGATTTTGATGATTTTCTGACGCAACTCAACCAAATCAGGAAAATGGGGAATCTGAAAGATTTGATGAACATGATACCAGGCATGAGTAAAATGGTGAAAGATGTGGACATCAGCGATGAAGATTTCAATAAAGTAGAAGCAATCATCCTATCAATGACACCGCAGGAACGTACAAATCCTGAATTACTCAACGGTAGCAGAAGAAAACGGCTTGCTGATGGAAGCGGCAATACGATTCAGGACGTTAATAAATTTATTAAACAATTTGATGAGATGCGGAAAATGATGAAAACGATGTCCAAAATGTCATCTGCCGGCAGGAGCATGGGAAAATTGCCTTTAGCAAAAAAATAAAACAAACTTTCCCCTTTTTTAATTGTTAAGCAACTTGCACATAAATTCGTAGTTGAAATTACTTAATAAATGTTCATAAATCATTTGGATTTGAACGTGATTTTAATTAAATTTGGAAATCTTAATTTAAAAAACCCAAAAATCAACCTCTTAAGATGAAAAAAATTTCCCTGTTTTTTGCAACCTTCGTTGGTTTAATTCTCTGTAGTTTTTCAGTTGAGGCACAATCAACCTTCGCGAGTGTCCAGACACTGTTTCAAACTAAATGCAGCGCATCCGGTTGTCATGGAGGCACCAGTCCATTGGTTTTTGATGTCACCGCGCCTGCGGATGATTTGTTTGCAGCATTAGTCAATGTGGATCCAGCCAATCCTGCCGCTTTGCAAAAAGGTCAAAAATTAGTTGACCCCGGACATCCATACAACAGTTTTTTAATGAAGAAAATCGGCAGTGTAAATGGGTTTGACAGTTTTATCAAATTGGAACAAGGCGAAGGCAATGTGATGCCGAGTAACGGCATGACGCTTGAAAAACATGAAATTGAATTGGTAAGACAATGGATTATCGCGGGCGCACCTAAAACAGGTTCACCGGTAAATATTCCCTTGTTGCTTGACTATTACAAAGATGGCGGATTGGATTTTGTACCTGTTCCACCGGCACCACCGGCAGGAAAAGGCATTCAAATCAGAAACGGTCCTTATTTCCTTGCCCCCAACGAAGAATTTGAGATTATCAAAAAAGAAAGAGTAGGCAATCCGACTTTAATGAAAGTAGGCAAAATTGACGGTTATATGTCCTGGCAGTCACATCACATGCTGCTCTTTAAATACAACGATGATGGCAGCAACATCCGTGACGGATACAGAAAAGTTCCGATTGAAGGATTTCCTTTTGGAGGCAATACCACACTAACAGGCGCATGGCAAAATGATGGTGAATTTGAATTGCCGGTTTCAACCGCGCTGTATTGGCAGGCAAATACCTTACTTGACTTTGATTATCATATCAAAAATTACAGTTCATCAGAAATACTCCCGGCAGATTTTTATTTAAATGTTTATTACTTTGATGACCCGCAATATGATAACCCGATTGAAGTGAAAGCTCAATTAGAAAATGACGCTACTTTGGGCGGAGGTCCTTTGCAACCCTTTTTACTTCCGGGAGTGACCCGCAGAACATCTACTCACTCTTTCGGAGGTGACAGATATATCTACATGCTTTCCTCGCATACTCATAAATTCGGAACGGATTATGATATTTTCCTGCGCAATCCGGATGGTACTAAAGGAGAACTGATTTATGAAGGTTTCTTCAATGAAGATTACACGTTTAACCAGGGTTTCTACGATTGGGCACACCCGCCTGTACGTTATTTTGAGCCTTTGAAAAAAGCCACGAACGGTTTGATATATGAAGTGGAATGGACGGTATCCGGTGTGCCTTTTGTTACTTTTGGTTTGACGACCGCTGATGAAATGATGTTGTTTACTTACTTATATACTGAGGAAGAATTAAAAATTGAACAACCGACCGGTATTTATGAAAAGGATTTAAATAACAACCTCTTGTCGGTTTTGCAAAATCCGTTTCAGAATTCTACTCAAATCAGATTCAGCGTTCCGCAAACCGCCAACGTGAGCATCCAGATATTTGATATGCTTGGAAAAAAAGTCAACACTGTTTTTGAAAGTTCAAACGCTTCAGGTGATTACACCGAGTTCATTACTTCTAATCATGTTGAAGACAGAGCGGGAATGTATTTAGTGACGATGATTGTTGACGGCAAACCTGTAAGCACCAAAAAAATCACCAAACTTTAATCTTAAAAAAATATAAATAGTAAAAACGCTTCCGAAAGGGGGCGTTTTTTTTTGGGGTATCTCGATATTTAGTATTCTTTAACATGAATTTAATTTACGGAAACTTATTTTCACAACTTTAATTTCATCTTTCAAAAATCATCCCTTCGTGAAATTTTATTTTTCTGTTTTTATTTTTCTGTTCTGTTTTTCCTTTATTGAAAATGCACAAGCTCAGCGCATAGCATTATATGACACACAGGAGCGCGACACCATCGCTGATAATGAGTTGAGAATTTTGGCTTGGAATATTCAAATGCTGCCGCGCTTGGTATTGCGGGTTCGGAGAGGTCCGATGAGGCGTGCGCGGATTATCCCATTCAAAGTGAAAGAAGACCAGATTGACATTGTCGTGTTTCAGGAAGCATTTGATGTACGCGCACGCAGAATTTTGAAACGCAGAATGAAAGGCGAATATCCTTATGTCATCGGACCCGCCAACCGCAAACCGCTTAGCATTAAAACCAATAGCGGGGTGATGATTTTCAGTAAAATTCCGATAAAACACCTGGGAGAAATCCGATTTAAGGACTGTGAAAAAGAAGATTGCTTAGCGCGCAAAGGCGCGTTATTAGTGGAAACAGAATGGCAGGGACAAACACTGCAGGTTTTAGGAACACACCTCGAAGCCGGAGGTCCCCGCTGGATTAAAATCAATCAATACAATGAAATCCGCGCGTTGATTGATGCGCACCGCAAGGATGGCGTACCCCAATTTCTCGGAGGCGACTTCAATACTGATAACGACAACTCTGATTTATACCCCATCATGCTTGAAACCTTAGACGCTAAAGACGGACCGTTTTTCAGCGTACTGAAATTTACGGACGACCCCATTCTCAACGATATGAATTATTCCCCCGGCAAAACAGAAGAAAACCGCGATGTGATTGATTACATTTTCTATCGCGCCAATGGCGTTCAACCTGAATCCATGAAGCGCTTCGTCCGCCAATACCGCTCACGCTGGAGCAAACAATACCAGGATTTATCCGACCACAATGGAGTGTTGATGCGGGTGGTGTTTTAGAGTCAGTGATTTTAAACTTAAATTATGTCAATCCTCAATTCTTCCCTCCAACTAAAAAAGGCACTCGTTTGAGTGCCTTTTTAATTAGAATCGAAAATGAATCAGTTTAGTGAGCGGCAAGGTACTCAGCAACTCCTTCATGGGAAGCTACCATGCCTTCTTTACCTTCATTCCAATTTGCAGGACAAACTTCTCCTTTTTCTTCAATGAACTGGAGAGCTTTCACCATGCGCAACGCTTCATCTACATTTCTGCCTAACGGGAGGTCATTCACCAACTCATGACGCACTACTCCGTTTTTGTCAATTAAAAACAAACCGCGAAAAGCAACCGGACTGCCGACAAAAACCGCGTTGCCTTCTTCATCATAATCATAATCACCGGCTAAAACACCATAATTCATTGAAATGGTTTTGGAGAAATCAGCCACCAAGGGATATTTCACACCTTCGATACCACCCTTTTTCTTGGGTGTCTGCAACCATGCCCAATGAGACTGATGTGAATCAACTGAACAGCCTACTACTTTTACACCGATTTTTTCAAAATCAGCAAGGCGCTCCTGAAACGCTAAGATTTCCGTAGGACACACGAAAGTGAAATCCATGGGATAAAAAAAGAAAATCACATAATTCTTTCCGACATATTGCTCCAGCGAAAAGTTCTGGACAAAATCATCACCGTTTACCACGGCAGTTGCCTTAAATGCAGGCGCTTTTTTTCCTACTAATGACATAGTTTTAATTTATTTGATGGTTAGAAAATTACTCTGAGAACAACAGTCTGATGATTTTGGTTTGCAAAAAATCAAGACAGGGCAAATTTAGCTGGTTTGCAGGAGAAGAAGAGTCTTTGAAACTTAAATATGGGTGGAAAAAAATATGAGAGAGATTTTTTTAAAAAAAACATGATTTAAGGCTCATTTGGACTCAAGTTACCCGATATCTTTATTCTTTCGGTTCATTTTTCTTACGGCAATAATTCCTCCGGCTGCAAGCAATATCCACGATATCGGGTGTAAGGTAACGCTTGAACTTGGTGGCGGAGCACTTTAGATTTTAGACATCTTGGGAAGTTATTCTGGAAATACGCCTAATGTGGGTACGGTAAAGAGCGCTGACAGACAGCAGGCTTACAGGCGCGATTGAATCGTTTCCTCAATTCTCGACACGCGTTTTTCGAGGCTTTGCAGACGGTCAATGTCGGCTTTTTGGTAGAGCAGATTTCTCAGCTCAGCCATTTCATTTTTGATGGATTTGAGTTCGAGCCGTATTTCTTTAATATCAGCCTGCATGACATCCTGCCTTTCATTCAGTGAGGAAATATCCTGTTTCATGGAAGACACATCTTCTTTTAATACCGCAACATCTTCTTTTAGCACGGCAACATCTTCTATCAAAAGATTCTGTCCGATTTTCAGTTCGGTAAAACTCTCGTTCATCCTGCCCAGTTCTACGTGGTGTGCATCTACTTTATCCCTGACGATGGTGAGGTTTTCGGCAAAAACCCTGAAGTTGGAATTTACGTCTTCTAGCAATGCAGCGGTATAAGCATAAGCATCATCTCCCATTTTTTTGGGCAGCCGTTTGAGCAGTTTTGCCTTTATTTTTGGCTTCTTTTTCATTTTCCTGTTAACCAAAGATAATAATTCGTGCCTTGTTTCTCTTCTCGAACTGTTGTCCTTTACCAGACAAGCATGAATCTGCAACCGGTTTGCGGAAGTTGGGGGAAATTCTTTTCAGATACCCTCATTCCACTTAGATCATGCGCTACTAAAAGTACCGATGCGGAAACGAGGTTGCCCGCGCCACCGGAAAACGCTGCTTTTGCAACATAACTCAATGCGATTCGTAGAACCACCCTGAGTTCGGAATCTATTCGTGATGATTGACCCTATGTGATGAGGTTCCGAAACGTCTGAGAAAACTATTTGTTGAACGAGAATTTGCGGGATGGACAAACATGTACTTACCTTTTATGGGGGGCGTATGCTCCTGCCTTTCAGGAAACTGGGGGTTCTGATGTTGAGAACGCTCTTATTCCTGATGTTGTGGATGCTGTTTCACAGCCATTCCTACGGACAAGTTACTTCAGATTTTTCCATTTCTGTTACCCAGGGATGCAGTCCTTTAGTCGTATGTTTTACCGACCTTTCTACCGGCAACCCAACTTCATGGCTCTGGAATTTCGGGAACGGCAATCTTTCACCCGATAAAAATCCCTGCGCGATTTATATTGTGCCTGGGGTTTACACGGTATCACTGACTGTCAGCAACGGCAGCGGCAGCGATACCAAAACCATGAATTCGGTCATCACGGTGTTTAAAAACCCGGTAGCAAACATGCACGTGCCGCAAACTTTGGGCTGCGCGCCTGAAACAATCAGCTTCACGGACAACAGCACTCCGGGCAATGCTCCGCTCAATTACTGGCGCTGGGATTTTGGCGATGGTAACACCTCGCTGCAACAAAACCCTTCGAACAATTATACCAACCCGGGTACTTATAATGTCATTCTGGTGGTCCGTGATGGAAACGGCTGTCAGAATCAGCAAAATCAAAACGGATTAATCACCATCCTGGCTTCACCGGCAGCGAATTTTACGGCTGTGCCGAATTTCGCTTGCTCCTACCCTGCCACAGTAAATTTTCAAAACCAGACCACCGGCAACATGATTACCGGCTACACCTGGAATTTCGGAGACGGAAACACAAGTACGCAAACAAATCCCACACATACATATACCACGCCCGGCACTTACACGGTATCGCTTACTGCAAACAATGCGGGGGGCTGTTCAAATACAAACGTCAAAGCGGATTTCATGGGCATTGATGATTTGATTGCCAATTTTTCCGTGAACAGAACCAGTGGATGCGGCAGTGTGAGCGTGAACTTCACCGATCTTTCCACCTCAGCCGCCACGATTACCGCGTGGGAATGGCATTTTGGAAACGGCAATACTTCTACCGTAAAAAACACTTCACATACCTTTAACACTCCGGGCACATACACAGTGACCTTGATTGTGACGAATAACGCGGGTTGTAAAGACACCATCGTGATGCCTGATTTAATAACCGTTTTCCCGCGCCCGACAGTGAATTTCACAGCGAACAACACACAGGGTTGCGCAATTCCGTTCACGGTGAATTTCACAAAAAACGCCACGCTTGATGTGCAATGGTTGTGGGAGTTTGGCGATGGCACGACCTCCACTTTACCGAATCCATCAAAATCCTACAATTCGCCCGGCAGCTATGGCGTGAGGTTGACCGTGACAAGCGCGGAAGGCTGTACCCGCACGATGTTCAAGCCGAATTACATTACGATTACCAATCCCACTGCTAATTTTTCAGCCAATGTAACAGAAGGATGCGTGGATTTAACGGTGCAGTTTAACGACCAAAGCATTTCTTCCACTCCGTTTACCAACTGGCATTGGAATTTCGGAGACGGCAACACAAGCACACAGCAGAACCCCTTGCACATTTATACAACGACCGGTATTTTCAATGTTACATTGATTATCACTAACGCGGAAGGATGTTCAGATACGATTACCCGCCCGGGATATATCGCGGTGGGAACCCCTCCGATTGTAAATTTCATTGCCGACCGTGTGCATAGCTGTCTGAACGACCCGATTACTTTCACTGACCTCACGAATGTGGGTGATGCCTGGTATTGGGATTTCGGAGATGGCGGCTCGTCAACAGAACAAAATCCCACTTATCAATATGGTGATACCGGTACGTTCAATGTAACGCTGGTGGTGCTGAATAACGGCTGTCCCGATACGTTGACGCTGCCCGGTTTTGTAACGATTTCACCTCCGAGAGCGGAGTTTAATGTCACACATAATTGTGTGAATCCTTATGAGGTGGTCTTTACGGATTTATCGCTCGGACCCAATCGCTGGGAATGGAATTTCGGAGACGGCAACTCAAGCACACAACAACACAATACCCATACTTACGCTGCCACCGGCACTTACAATGTGACGCTGGAAGTGGAAGAAACTCTTTCGGGATGTATCGGGAATATTGCGATTTCAGTGCGCGTGACTGACCCTGAAGCTGGATTTGACGGAGCGCCTCTCGCGGGTTGTGAGCCATTGATTGTGCATTTCACATCTTCTTCCACAGACGCGGATACCTATCACTGGAATTTCGGTGACGGAAATACTGAAACCGTTCAGAACCCGATTCATATTTATGAAACACCGGGCGTTTATGATGTGACTTTAATTATTACCGATATTCATGGTTGTTCCGATACGATGGCGAAACCTGATTATGTGACCGTTTAT
>JBGTCY010000016.1:0-6590 GCA_041748615.1 Chitinophagales bacterium | reverse complement strand
GCAACAAAGGAATTGGCAAGTTGTTGTTCGACAATGTGCTGGAATATGCAAAACGTGAGAATGCACGGGTTTTGAAATGGCAGGTTTTGCGCTGGAATAAAGACGCCATCCGGTTTTATGAACGGTATCCGGTCACTTTTGACGATGAGTGGGTGGATGGTAAAATCTTTGAACAAGAACTGAATCATTTTTCTGTTTCAACATATAATCAAACAACCAACTCATGAAAGTTTTCAAGTTTGGCGGTGCGTCTGTAAAAGATGCCGCCTCCATGATGAATGTGGCGAACATTATCAATCAGTACAAAGACCTCGAATTGGTGGTCGTGATTTCCGCTTTGGGAAAAACCACCAATGCGTTGGAAGAAATCGCGCAGGATTTTTTCAAACAGGATTTGGATGCCGCCCGTCAAAAAATTGATAAACTTGAACAACAACATGAAACAATTGTGAAAGAATTGGTCAAAGACGCTGACGCACGCATTTTTGTTGAATTAAAAAAACTGTTCAATCAACTCCGGCAAACAAACGAACTTTTCAAGGCGGACAATTTCAATTTTTTATATGATCAGGTGGTTTCGATGGGTGAGTTGTTTTCCACGCGCATCATTGCGGCATATTTAGAAACGCTGAAACTCAGCGTACTTTGGTTAGACGCGCGCACCGTGGTGAAAACCGATACCGCCTACCGCGAGCCGAAAATCAACTGGGAAGAAACACGCGAACGCATCTTAGACGGTGTGAAACCGCAGCTTGGTAAAAAAATCATCATCACTCAGGGTTTTATCGGCAGCACTTCGAGCAATCATACCACCACGCTTGGCAGGGAAGGCTCTGACTTCACTGCTGCAATTTTTTCAAACATCCTCGAAGCGGAAGAACAGGTGATTTGGAAAGATGTGCCGGGCGTGCTGAACGCCAACCCGCAACTGTTTCCCAATGCCGTGAAAATATCGAAACTGAATTATGAGGAAGCGGTGGAAATGACTTACTATGGCGCGCAGGTCATTCACCCGAAAACCATCAAACCGCTGCAAAACAAAAATATTCCGCTGCATGTGCGTTCCTTCATTGAGAGCGACAAGCCGGGCACCATTATTCATAATACTCCGCTGCCGGCTGATATTCCGCCAATCATCGTGATTAAAAGCAATCAGGTGTTATTGTGGTTTTCGACTAAAGACTTTTCATTCATGGCGGAAAAAAACTTAGGGCACATCATTGAAGAATTTTCAACCCTTCGCATCAAAACCAACGTGATGCAAAATGCCGCCATCAGCATGGCGGTGTGTATTGATTACAACGAGGCGAAGCTTTCGGAATTAATTCATTTTTTGGAGCCGCAATACAACATCAGAGTGGAAAAAAAAGTGGAAGTGCTGACCATTCGTCATTACAACGATAAAATTGTCACCGAACTCACCGCAGGTAAAGACATCGTCATCACGCAAAAAACTAATGATACGGTGCAGTTTGTGTATGGGAAAAAGTAGGAAAGGGGGGGCAATACAAATTGTCGCTTTAGGGTGGTCAATTTGTTAAAATCGAAGAGTGGTGATTGCCTGCGCCATCTTTCGCAAATAAATTGCATTTGAATAACTCAATGATTTTTGCTTTCCAAATCGCGCTAACAACTCCTGCACTTTACTTACCCCCAGGTTGTGTGCAATGATGTCTATTTGACGAAATTTTCAAATGAAGCATAAAGGCATTCACTATTTCACAATATTCTTCATAGCTGTAACAATGCTCCTCCGGCTTATCGGAAAAACCTATACCCAACAAATCGAAAATGGTAACGGTGAATTTTTCTTTCAACGCATCTAACATTCCTTTCCATTCAAAGCTGTTGTATGGGTAGTCATGAATGAGCAAGAGGTTTTCGCCTTTTCCCTCGCTGATGTAAAATATGTTGTTGCTTTTAAAGTTGAAAGAATGACCTCTGTTTTTCCAGTTATTTATATCATTATATTTTATCATTTTTTCACTTTTATCAACATCCCGGATTAAATATTTCATGTAAAAGTGGAATTATTAAACAAAATTCCAAAGATAAAATCTCATCAACCGATTGTCACCTGCCGGTCATTCGGTAACCCAATCTGTCAGGACACGGCTAACAACACAACTATTCTTCTGCATCATCTACTATGATGATACAGCTATATGTTAGAATAATTAACAGCGCTATGCGATTACACCTGATGAAATTGCTATGTATTGCCGGATTGGTTTTTGAATATGAATTATCGTTCGCCCAATCATGCTGTTCGGCAGGAGTCCCCATCTCCGGCAGTTTGGGACTTACCGAACATAAACCGCGCCTGCTGCAATTCATGCTCACGTATGATTACAACCGCATGACGGATTTGCGCGATGGGTTGGAGCGGTTGGAAAACGATCCGCGAACGCGCGCTGCGCACACAGCAATCCTCGAATCAGCATATTCCTTTACTAAGCGCTTCTCAACTTCCATATTGATTCCTTATATCGTTCAAACAAGAAACGTATCGGTGTTCCCTGAAAACCCCGACTTTCAAGCGGCTCAAGGCTTTGGCGACATGGTCTTGCTTCCGAAAGTTGCCCTTTTGCCCGGCAAGAAAAAATTGAAGGACAGCAAACTGTTGCTTGGAGCTGGCGTGAAGTTCCCTACCGGCAGCAATTCCAGAACTAACGATGCGGGATTACTGCTTGCCGCTGACATGCAGCCGGGCACAGGTTCGTGGGACGGGATTTTCTGGATGTATTATTCCCAACAACACCTGTTTAAGCCGAACCTGCATTTTTCATTGAATGCCACTTACAACCTGACGGGCGTTAATGATGAATTCGGGCTGGGCAGCTTTTCGCGTTCGTTCCAATTCGGCAGGGAGTTTCAGACAACCACAGGCTTTGCTTACAATGCGTTTGCAGGAAAAGTCACATTGATTCCTTCTCTCCTTTTCAAATACAGAACCATCACAGCAAATCGCGAAAACAGCTTTGAAGTACCCAACACGGGCGGACACTGGCTTTTCATCATTCCTTCCCTTGGTATGGAATTCACTCAAAGTTTTTCAGTCAGGGTATTCAGCGAAACACCTATTTACAGGAAACTCGAAGGCACACAAATCACCACCACGTTCAGGGCGGGGGTAAGTTTCCTTTACAAGATTTCATTCGAAAAAAAACAAGAACAAATAAAATATTTTTATAACCCTCAAAATGAAGCGCCATGAAAACAAACATCATTTTTTTAGCATTTATTACAGCCTTACTCGGTTTTTCGTGTAATAAAGATGAAGTGACGGACCCAAACACGCCACCGCCAAATAACAGCACGGAATGGCTCATTCCGAGAGAGCAGGTGTTTGACGGGGGTCCGGGCAAAGACGGTATTCCCGCTATCAGCAACCCAAAGTTTGCAGACATCAGCGGCATTTCATATCTGAATGACAACGACCTCGTCATCGGATATGCCGTGGGGAATGACGCGCGCGCCTACCCGCATCCTATTCTGGACTGGCATGAAATCATCAATGACGAAATCAGCGGAAAACATTTCTCCATCAATTATTGTCCGCTCACCGGCACCGGCATCGCATGGGACAGAAGCCTGAACGGAACCGTCACCACCTTTGGCGTTTCCGGCTTGCTCTACAACACCAACCTGTTGCCTTATGACCGCGCCACCAACAGCAACTGGTCGCAGATGTTGTTGAAATGTGTCAATGGCAGTCTTATCGGCACGGAGATAAAAACCTATCCCATCATTGAAACCACCTGGAAAACATGGAAAGAGGCATACCCCAACTCGCAGGTGGTCATTACCAATACCGGCTTCAGCCGCAATTATGGCGTTTATCCCTACCGCGATTACCGCAACAACAACGACTTCCTGCTGTTTCCCGTCAGTAATGATGATGCTCGGCTGCCGAGGAAAGAGCGCGTGATAGGAATTTTAAAAAACGAAAAGGCTAAAGTTTACAGCATCGAAAAATTTGATGTATTCAGAGTGATTGAAGACGGTTTTGAAGGAAGAGAAATCGTAGTGGCAGGTGATAAATCGAAAAATTTCATGCTTGCATTCGACCGCAAACTACAGGACGGCACGCTTCTTTCGTTCACCGCGCTGCCCGATGCATTGCCGGCAGTAATGACGGACAATGAAGGCAATACGTGGGACTTGCTCGGTAATGCCATCTCCGGACCGCGGCAAGGACAACAGTTGCAGGGGCTACAATCATACATCGGTTACTTTTTTGCTTGGGCTGCATTTTATCCTGGGCTGGAGATATATTGAACGGATTACATTCCTTATTTAGGTTTGCAGTAACCAAAGTCACAAACCGTTTACGATAACAACTGTATTTTCGTATTGTGATTGATTCGAATGCGAAACTTATCAGACCGCTATTCGTTTTCATGAAAATGATTTGTTATGATGCAATTGATTTTATCAATGCTGACAGTTGTTTGTTCAGGTTCTTTCATTTATGCTCAAATGGTTGAAAGTACCACTTACAATTTAATGCTCAAAACCCTGCTCTCGCACAACGTGCCTGAGGTAGGCGTTGCGGAGGCGCATAAAGATACTTTAGCCGTGTTTATTGACGCGCGGGAGATAAAAGAATTTCAAGTCAGTCACATCAAAAATGCCGTGTGGTGCGGCTATGATGATTTTGATCTGAAGCGCGTGGAGCACATCCCCAAAAATCAAAAAATCATCGTCTATTGCTCGGTGGGCTATCGCAGCGAAAAGATTTCCGAAAAACTCATCAGCGCAGGCTACGACAACATCTCGAATATGTATGGCGGCATTTTTGAATGGAAAAATCGCGATTACCCATTGGTGGATGAAAGGGGCAAAGTAACGGACAAAATCCACGCCTACAGTCGCACCTGGGGCATCTGGGTGAACAAGGGAGAGAAAGTTTATGACTGAGTATGGAAGAAATCCTCAACATTATACGCGATTCCTATGCAGGATATTTTAATTATCTGAAAAATGAAATGCTGCATCCTTCATGGCACAACTATTTCTACTGGCTCATAGGTTTGTCGCTGGCGGTGTGGTTGCTCGAAATTATTTTCCCCTGGCGCAGGGAGCAGGGCGCCTTCAGAAAAGATTTTTGGTTAGACGGATTTTACATGTTTTTCAATTTCTTCCTGTTTTCCCTCATCGGCTACAATGCCATTTCCGATGTAGTGGTGAAATTGTTCAATGACGCTCTTGCTGTCATCGGCATCCGCAACCTTGTCGCCATCAATGTGCAGTACCTTCCGGTGTGGATACAGTTTCTCATCATGTTTGTTGTAGCGGATTTTATTCAGTGGAATATCCACCGCCTGCTGCACCGCCACCCGCGCCTGTGGGAGTTTCACAAGGTGCATCACTCGGTAGAGCAGATGGGTTTTGCCGCGCACCTGCGCTTTCATTGGATGGAAACAATCATTTACAAATCAATTCAATACATCCCGCTGGCGATGATAGGTTTTGGCATTCAGGATTTCTTTATCATCCACATCATTTCGGTTGCCATCGGGCATTTAAATCATGCAAACCTCAAAATCACTTATGGTCCATTAAAATACATTCTCAATAATCCCGTGATGCACCTGTGGCATCATGCGTATGATTTGCCCAAAGGCAGCTATGGCGTGAACTACGGATTGAGCCTGAGCGTGTGGGACTATCTGTTCAGAACGGCATACATTCCCAATGATGATGCGCACACGCGGCTCGGCTTCAAGGATGTCGAGCGGTTCCCTTCCACGTTTTTAGGACAAGTGGCTTATCCGTTCAGAAAGAAGCCGGGAGGTGAATGAATTTTTATAATGTTTCTGACGGCTGCTTTTTTCTCGCCATGTGGAATTTTACAATCAATGCTGCTGAAAAAGAAAAAATATTGCCGATGTTTCTCCCAAAAGGGATATAGGACGCGTTCAGCGCAAAACCCGCGTGTTCATCCATCGCGTAATAAAAAACGCCACCAATTTTTAAATAATCCACCGCATAGAGCTGCGCGGGTTTCACCACGCTGTCTTCATAGTCCACCCCTCCGAACGTCTTCTGATATTCTGCAAACAAATCAAAATAGATGTATCGCATCGCCATGCCGCCCTTCAGCATGAGCGTGGCATAGTTGCCCGGCTTGGTTTCATTAAACCCGGGATTGGTCGCTTGCACGGTTTCCAGCGTTTCATCCGAAACCCGGTCTAAGCGGGCGTGGTATGCCCCGGTCAGGTTTACAAATATGCCTTTGTCAAATTCTGCCTGCGCGATAGCTTTCAGCGGAATGACTTTGGCGCGCTGTCCCAAAGCTCCCGTCACATCAGGCTGGTAATTAGAGACCGGAAACGAGTATCCTGTGCTGAGGATTAATCCGATTTTATTTTTATCTGAAAGAGACTTGTAGAACGGACGATACTTTACGAACAACCCCATATCCTGAAAATTGCGCTCACCCTGACCGACTACATATGGCAAAGTCAGCACTGCGCCTACCTTATCGCTGATGCCATATTCTGCAAAAAGACTCGCCATGTGCGCCTTGTATTCCAAATCCAATTCGTTTCCCTCCCCGTCATTATAGTTGTCGCTTGCTGAAT
>JBGTCY010000015.1:0-88485 GCA_041748615.1 Chitinophagales bacterium | reverse complement strand
GAACCTGATACCTTTTTAGGACATATTTGCAAACGCCTGAATAAAATTCCCTTATTAGCGGATGTAATAATTGCAACAAGCTCAGAGCCTGATGACGATCCCATTGAGAAGGAAGCCAATAATTTGAATGTAAAATGTTTCAGAGGAAGCAAAAATGATGTTTTAAGCAGGTATGTTGAGGCTGCAGTTGAAAATGAACTGGATGTTATCATCAGATTGACCGGTGATAATCCTGTAGTAATTAATGAATTTTTTACCCCCGCTCTTCAGCATCATACAGACGGCAAATTTGACTATACATATACAAAAGGAATGCCTCTCGGCACCAATTTGGAAATTGTAAATACAAACGCATTAATAAACAGTTTAAAATATAATCCTGAACCGAATGAGCGGGAGCATGTTACAATGTTTATTAAAAATCACCAGGAAAAATACGCCATAGGTATTTATAATGTACACCCAACGTTGATTTTGCCTGAACTCCGGCTTACTGTTGATTATCCGAATGACTATGCGATGGTGAATATACTGATGTTATACTTGAAGGAATCACAATATGACTATCAATTAAAAGACATCATTGATTTCTTTCATAAAAACAGCTGGTTAACGGACATCAATTCTGATAATTTTCAAAAGAAATCATTCAATAGCTATAAAGATGAATTGAATGAAGGTTTGAAATTGCTGGAAAATGCTGAACTAACCAATGTGGTAATGAATTATAAGAAATTTTTAAATACTTGAAATTAACCCGCGAGTTAAGGATTAATGAATTGATTATGATTAAAATTGACGGCTGCATCATAGAAGTAAAATAAACAAGGTAAGTGAATAAAAAAATCATCCTACGTGCTGACGGCAATGCTACAATCGGGCTGGGGCATGTCTATCGCCTGCTGGCTTTGGCTGATATGCTGCGCGATGATTTTCACATCACATTTGCCATCACACAGCCTGATGACTTTTTAAAAACCTCTATACTGCAATACGCCCACGAAATTATCGAGATGCCCGATACTTTTACTTACACCTTTCCATCTCAGAAAAAGCCGGGAGAAGAAAGGCCTTTCGATTTAGCGCCCAATCTTACCGGAAGTGAAATTGTGGTGACCGATGGTTACTGGTTTGGTTCAGCATACCAGCAAGCCGTGAAGAAGACAGGAGCAAAATTGGTTTGCATTGATGATTTTGCCGAAAACTATTTTTTTGCTGATGCAGTAATCAATCATGCACCGGGGGTTTCAGTACAACAATATATCGGGCAACCCTTCACAAAATTTTACTTGGGATTGGATTATGCATTGATAAGGAAAACCTTTTTTAAATCATTTCCCTCTCAAAGAAATGAAAGCGCTGTACTGATTGGTCTGGGAGGAAGCGACCCGAATGAAATTACGGTAAAGGCGATTGAGGTGTCATTGCTTTCAGACCTTTTTAACGAAATCCATGTAATTGTATCCCCCTTATTTACGGAAAAATTAAAACAGCAACTTAGGCTGCTGGCTCGTCAACACTCGCATCGTATCTTCTTGCATCAGCATCTGGAATCCGTAAAACTGGCAGCTTTAATGGATGCCTGCACCTTCGCCATCGTATCTGCCAGCACCATGCTGATTGAATGTTATAGCAGGGGATTGATCTGTTTTACGGGCTATTTCACGGGAAATCAATTAAACATTTACAATGGATTTGTAAAACAAGAATTAGCTTATGGTTGGGGTGATTTCAATAACTTTGAGGTGAATGCCCGAACCGCGGAGTTGTCCGTAAGTTTTAAAGTCCGGAAAATTAATCAACTTCGACAACCATTGAACACTATTGCCAATATTCAATCCATTTTTAAAAATAACTTGGAAATTAGCGCCATTCATATCAGAAAAGCAACCATGAATGATTGCAGGCTGATATTTGATTGGGCAAATGATACTGATGTCAGGAAAAATTCAATTAAATCAGAAATAATTGGATGGAATGACCATCAGTCCTGGTATGAAAAAAAAATCAACTCTCCGGATGCGCATATTTTTATTATGGAAGTAAATCATGTGCCTGTCGGGCAAATCAGGTTTGAATTATTGGAAGGCAACTGGAATATTAATTATTCGATTTCCAAAAATTACCGGGGGAAAGGATATGGAAAATTGATAATCTCCAAAGGCATACAACAACTGCCTGATTCTACACCGGTTATCGCATATGTTAAACCGGATAATATCGCGTCTTTATCCGTTTTTGATTTACTTGGATTTAAGAATGGTGGAATAGAGCGGATGCACGGCAATGAGATGATAAAATATTCAAGATGAGTAATCCTGCCCTGTTTAATTTATCCTCGCAAAGCGCGCCTCCTTTCATTATTGCGGAAATGTCAGGCAATCACAATCAATCCTTAGATAGGGCGCTTGAAATCGTGGATGCAGCCGCATTAGCAGGCGCTCATGCCATTAAGTTGCAAACTTATACGCCCGATACCATGACTATCCGGGGCGCGTTAACGATTGACGATAAAAATTCTCTTTGGTATGGAAGGGAATTGCACGATCTCTACAAAGAAGCTTATACGCCCTGGGAATGGCATCTGCCTATTTTCGAAAGAGCTAAACATAAAGGTATCCTGGCTTTCAGTACTCCTTTTGATGAAACCGCTGTTGACTTTCTGGAAGGATTACAGGTGCCGTTTTATAAAATTGCTTCATTTGAAAATACCGATTTGCCGCTATTGAAAAAAGTGGCTCAGACAGGAAAACCGGTAATCATGTCAACCGGTGCAGCTACCATTGCTGACATTGATGAAGCGGTAAGGACACTGAAAGCCAATGGCTCAGGGGAAATCATCTTGCTCAAATGCACCAGCACTTACCCCGCCACTCCTGAAAATACCCATCTGTTGACCATTCCTCACATGGCTCAGTTGTTCAATTGTCCGGTAGGCTTGTCAGACCATACCATGGGCATAGGCGCTGCTGTGGCAGCCGTGGCGCTTGGAGCAAGAGTGATTGAAAAACATTTCACCCTGCGAAGAGCGGATGGTGGAGTGGACAGCGCTTTTTCCATTGAGCCTAAAGAATTGAAAAGCCTTGTGATTGAAAGCGAAAGAGCTTTCCTCGCGTTGGGAACCGTTCAATACGGGGTGCAGGAAGCGGAAAAGAAAAGTCTGCGGTTCAAGCGTTCGCTCTATGTAGTGAAAGATGTGAAACAGGGGGAAGGCTTTACTCGGGAGAACCTGCGCATCATACGTCCCGGAGACGGAATGCCGCCTAAATTTTATGATACTGTTTTGGGTAAAACCGCACGTACCGATATTAAAGCCGGAACACCGTTAACATGGGAGATGCTGTAAAAACCTATTTGCTCGATTCTGAAAAAAAATGGCATGATAAACTTTTTCATGTTTGATGTGGAAGCAAAAATTAAAGGAATGGAGAGCTATGAATTTGAAAAACGCAAGTATCCGCATCCCCGCTCACCTGAAGCATTAAGGATATTAGCGCAGAGATGGGGCGTGGCAACAGGCAAAGAATTTGCCGAAGCTTTTAATATTTCCGGGCTTATTTATTGAATGTTTAATTTAACAAGCTGCCTTAAATTTCTTGATATTTGATTTATCAAACTCAAAGTGGTTTCTCAAATTTAGATTCAGCAGCATCTCTCACTACCAAAGTTTATCATTAAAATAATGTCTAATCTTCTTTTTAGTTCATTATTAAAAAACAAGTTAGTCAGCGGTGGCATCTTCATACTTTTATCCACCGTCCTCAACAGGCTCATCATCTACTCCCTCATTCCGGTTTATACCGCTGAACTCACCACCGAACAGTATGGATTGATTGGTTACTATCAGGCAATCCTGCAGTTGATGCAGATGGTGCTGGGGCTGGGCTTATATACCACACAACTGAGCCTTTACTATGACTACAATAAAAACCCGCGGCAACTCGGCTCCTTTCTTTATACTATCAATGTTACCGTAGCAGCAGTGATGTTGCTTTCGTCCGGCATTTTACTGTTGGGACTTGAGTTGTACGGACATTTGTTACCAGTGAGCAGTCAGGAACTGTTCATCCTGAAACTGCTGCCCTGGATCTCCCTCGTTCAGGTGATGAACCTGAGCAACAACACTTTCAGGATTATCACGCAGCAATATAAGTTGCTGTTTGTTCAAAAGATAACCGAGTCTGTTTGCATTGCCCTTGCCGTGCTTTATTTTTTGTATTTCCGCGGACAGCAAGCCACAGCTGATTTTTTGGGCAATTTGGCCGGCAGCGCCCTGAGCCTGCTGATTTTTTACCCGGGATATGCCGGCAAGTTCAGCAGGCAGTTCTCACTCCAGCAGCTAAAAGCCGCACTCGGGCTTGGCATACCCATGATATTGCACAGCGCTGCCAACCTGCTGGTGAACATTGGCGACCGTTTCCTGATTAAGTATTTTCTGTCGGTATCCAGTCTCGGAGTTTACACGTTTAGCTATCAAATAGGGCAAATCATGAGCGTGGTGATGACGGCTTTCAATCAATCGTGGGTGTCGTATGTGTTTAAGACGAAAAATGAGCGGCCTGAGAAAGATTTCAACAGGCAGGCGAGTCTCATTGTAATCAGCGGGTGTATTTTCGGGTTGCTGCTGTTGCTCATGTCCGACCTGGCTATTCGCTACTTGATCAATCCCGAGTATCAGAAAGCAGCCATTATCATCCCCGTAATCATTGCTGGATACCTGACCAATTATTTTAATTACTTTGCCAATACGCTGATTGTTTATTATAAAAAAAATAAACTACTGGCGCTGATCACCTTTCTCGCCCTTATTATTAATATTGTATTGAATATTTTTTTACTGCCGGTTTTTGACATCATGGGCGCTGCCATTGCCACCCTCCTTACAATTATTATCAGGGGCGCCATTTCCTGTATTTACATACAACAACTGGATAAACATCACCTGCGGATCAGCCGGCTGGTCGTTTTACTGACTCCTGCTGTGGCGTTGTGCCTTGGTCTGGGATATGTGCCGCAATTAATCTGGCTGAAATCAGCCGCCATGCTTCTTTTTATCACCGGTTACAGTATATTATTATATCACACATGGACAAGGAAAACATCTCCCTGAAAGAACTCTTCAGTCAGTTTTTATCCGTTGAAAAAGAGCATGGTTTTTTCGACAGAGAAATGCATGGGTTAGCTTATTGGGAAATCATCCGCTATGATGCATTTTACCACATCATGATAGCGATGCGTGTTACCGATAAACTACCGGGTGTTAAACGCTCTTTGCTGAATTATTTCAGAATATTATTCAATAATATTTTTTACATCCTTTTTCGCAATCCCTTTTTTTACAGGAGAAGAAAAAACATTTTTTTCGGCACCGGCAGGCGGGCAAAACGGGAAGATGGCTTGTATTGGGATATCTATTTAGATGAAATCATAGAAAAACTAAATGCCGATTACCTGTTGATTGAGAATATGAATTTTGAAGGCAGGCATCTGGTGCCTGCCAAAACTTCAAACATCGCTTATTCCGATGCGATTTATCTGGCAGTGCTCCTGATTTCCTACCTGATTAAACTTTTTAATCCGCCTGATAAAAAGCAACTCAGTGATTTATCACATGAATTCTGCCAGGCATTTAAGGTGGACAAAGACCTGACACCGGTATTTAATAGTAAGTTGTGTTACTTCCGGGCAGAACTGTTTGTATTGCATTGGTATATATGGTTAAAGAAACCTAAAAATATCCTGATGATTAATGCTCCCAACCGCAAAGCGCTGATACTGGCTTGCAGGCGGTATGGGGTGAAAACATTTGAATTTCAGCATGGAACCATCACTCCGTTTCATGTGGGATACAGTTTTAATAAAAGTGATCAGCAAATAGGACCCGATTATCTTTTTACCTATGGCGAATACTGGAAAAGAAACATTCAACTGCCTGCCTATCCATTTATTATTCAAAACTTTGGCTACCCTACTATCGAGAAATCTTTTAAAAAATACCGGAACAGGCAGAAGAAAAACCGGTTTCTATTTGTTACCCAACCATTTTGCACTGATTTCCTTGCCGGATTTGCCCGGGAATTATCCTCTTTGCATCCGTCCCAATTTGATATAATCATAAAACTTCACCCCTCGGAATATGGCGATTATGAAAAAATACAGGCTAAATACGGCACACAAATAACAATCGTGGGTCCGGGCTCAGATATTTATGAACTGCTGGCGGAATCAAAATGGGCTGCGGGAGTTTCTTCCACCGCCCTGCAGGAGGCTATTAAGCTGGGCTGCCTGACTTATGTGATTCAACACCCTACCTGGGAATATCTGGAAGATTTAGTGGACACCGGCATCGCTCAACTGGTAAAACAGCCGGCTGACATCCACCCGGTTGACGATTTAAGCGGATATAATGCCGATAGCATCGGAAACTTTATATTTGAAGACGGCTGGAAAGACAAACTCAATCATCTCAGGCAATTGTTGGATTAACTTTATCTCCTGAACTTTACTTAAAAGACTTATGCCCCTGCTACCCCATTTGAAATTTTTCGCCAGCGAGTTGAATAATTTCCGGTTTGACTTATTCCATTCACTTGACCTGACAAAAAATGAGGAAGAGAAAAAAATTGTCAATGAAATTCTGACAAAAGGGTATTATGTCTTCCCGGAATACTATTCCCGTGAATGGTGTGAGGAGGCTGTCCGCGAAATGGAGGCGCTCATGGAAAAATATGCCAATCAAATGTGGAGGGATGATGAAGATGCCGACCACCGGCTCTACGGCATTAACCGGGTCAGTAATCGTTTCGATTCATTTTACCATGATGACAAAATTAACCGCCTGCTCACTACTTGTGAAAGAGCGCCTGTTAAGGCGGGCTTCACGCTGGGCGGAAAAATTATAGCCCGCGAACACAATAAAGGCTCCGGTGGCGGCTGGCACCGCGACAGCGTGTATTCGCGCCAGTTGAAGTCTATTGCTTATCTCACTGCTGTGGATGATGATAACGGACCCTTTCAGTATCTGGAAGGCAGCCACCGGCTGGATGAAATGCGCGCAGTTTCCGCACGGTTTGGATTTCCGGTTTACAACAACCGTTTCTCGGATGAACTGATGGAACAAATCATCGGTTCCATGCCGGACAAACTGAAAACATTCACGGCCAAAGCAGGCACAGTTATTTTAATTGATACCCGCGGCCTTCACCGGGGTATGCCCATCAGAAAAGGAATCCGATATGCATTGACTAACTATATCTGGATAAGAAGGGGTATCCCAAAACATATCGAAAAGTTGACTATAAATTAACTTACATCTCATGTATTCAAGAAAATATCTAATAAATAACCCTTACTTTAAAGATTTTTTAGAAAAAAATAAAATTATCATCATTGATGGAGGCGCCAGGGGTGAGATTTTTAAGCCCTTTAATGAAGTAAACCAAGATGCCTTTTATCACATAAGATTTGAGCCTGACCCTGAGGCAGAAATTTTAAAAACATCTAATGGGATGATAGTTCCAAAAGCACTTTGGCGTAAATCAGAAAACATCAATATCAATATTGCTGTCGAACCTTCCGCTTCTTCGGTTTATAATTTTAACAGAGAATTACAAAAACAGATAGACCCACATATTGAATCAAGAAAGGTGAAAAGAATAATAAATGTTCCTGGAATAAGTCTTGACGATTTTTTTGATATAAACAAAATTCCTTACCCTGATTTTATAAAGCTAGATGTGCATGGCTGCGAATATGATGTTTTGGAAGGTGCTTCAAAATCACTTAATAATACAATGGGATTATTAATTGAAAGCTGGCTTATGCCCATACACGAATCTCAAAAGACACATTGTCATGTAGAATGCTATTTAAACAATAGCGATTTCTATATCTTTGAACAACGATCTGTTGGAAGGTGGGCAAGAAAAAAAGAATATTTTAAGAAAAGACAAACCGTAGTAATCGAATCGCTTTACTTTAGAAATTTATCAGTAAAACTTAAGAATACTAGTAATGCCTCTGCTATAAAATTTCTTTTACTTAGTGATTTGTTTGGTCATCATGGTTTCACCTGGCAATTGGCTGATTTTTTTTCTGAACAAAATGTTATCTCCAAGGAAATTGAAAATGCCGTAAAAAACCACTTAAATAAATTACGTAAAAATGATATTATAATTTCTATTTATCAGAGAATCAATGGTTATCTGGAAAAAAAAATTACTTCATTTTAATTTATATATTTATTAATTGCTACAATTTCCCCGATAGTAAAAAAGTCAAGTCAATTTTGACGGGGTTGGGCTATAGTTTATAATAAACATTAATTTGGTTTGTGTTCAAAACGAAAAAAGCTTCAACTGTGTAACATTTTTTTATAAGTATAAACTTGACTGATAAAAAAAACTATGAAACACTACAAGGTAACTGAAAACATTCACAGCCAAAGCAGGCACTGTTATACTCGTTGATACCCGAGGCCTTCACAGGGGGATGCCCATCAGAAAAGGAGTCAGGTATGCATTAACCAATTATGTCTGGATAAGAAGAAACATTCCCGATCATATTTCAAAACAAATTATAAAATAATATTTTGTCACTTATTCAAAAAGTTACCCAATCAATCAGGAAAGGAGTTTTTTTCAAGCTCTTTATCTCAACCATCAAAAAACATATAAAATATGGTAATATGTTTTATATGTTCAATGCTGAACGGGTGCTTACTAAAAAATATCTTGATGAAATCTCTCCAATAAATGAACATCATTTTCCGGTTGGTAACTATTTTTTGGACAAAAGAAAAAAAATTGATCCCTCTAGCATCATCTATTCTGTTGGAATTTTGAGAGATGTAAGTTTTGACCTTGCTGTTTCCGGAATGTTTGGCTGTAATATCTTCATGTATGACCCGACACCGGAAAGTATTGAATACATGAAGACGCATTCATCAAATGCTCATTTTAAATTTTTCCCGCTGGGAGTTTGGACAGAAAATACCACCCTTAAATTTTTTATCCCTGAACATGGTGGTTCATCTTCTGCAATCTATCCTCAGGGAAATAAATATTTTGAAGCCGAATGCAAGACCATTCAGACATTGATGAGTATTAATAACCACTCAAGAATTGACGTATTTAAAGCTGATATTGAAGGCGCAGCTCTGCCGGTTTTGGAGCAAATGATACATCAAAATATTTTTCCTGAGCAGATTATTATTGAGTTTGAACGGCCTTCAGGCAACTTGGAGGAAATGTTTGACTTCTTTTACAGAGTCAGCCAACTGAAGCGCGAACTCAAGAAAGCCGGCTATGAGGTATTCAATTTGCCGCGCGAAAAATTTAAATACTTTTCACTGGAGTTGCTGTTTGTGCGCGTTTAGTTTTATTTCTTCCAGGCAGTCTCTTTTATCAGAAAGGGCAAAAAAGCCACCATTAGGTAGGGAATAAACTCTGTTGGGTGAGAGTAGCGGTCAAGCGAAAATGACCAGAGGGCGTACACAAGGTTGCTGCCCATGTAAATCATTAATAAAGTGAGCATAAAGAAAGCCGCCTCATTTCTGAGATGCAGCAGGTAAATGACAATCGTTGCCGCTCCCACCAGCAAAAACAAATAAGCCCACACGATATTCCGGGTGAAAGGCCTGATGAACCTGATATTTAGAATATCATACACCTTAAAAAAGAGATGGCCGGTCATGGCAGCATACTGATTATAAGGCAAAAACTTAAAAAACTTTATGAAATGTTTCCTCTAAACGAAAATCGGAGTCGTCTTTAATTTTTCGAAAAGCGAGAAAGCGGGGAGAAAGCGGCAGTTCGTGTGCAGGCTGATATTCATCATACTTTCTTATTCTTTCGTCTATTATTTCGTACTTACCCAATAACTTAAGTCCGTTAACAAGGAGTTTATGTTTCCATCCATGAACCCCTGTATTACGAGGTTGGGGATAAATCAATTTATAAGCCCGATTTGTTGCAATATATTCCGCTACCTTCTTTACGGCAGTCCATATTGTATCATCAATCACCATTATACCTCCTGCCTTCAGGAGTATGTCAGAAAAAAAGAAATCAATAAAAGCATAATCATATGTGTGATACCCGTCAATGAATGCAAAGTCAACTTTTACTTTTTTTTTTACCAATTCGGGCAAAACCAGGTAAGAGAAATCATTATAAAACTCAACTATATCCAGATACCCGGCTTGCTCGATATTGTATAATCCGTTGTTTTTAAAAAAAGAATCCTGATACGGATCCATCGTTATATGTTTTGCACCCGGCTTTTTTGCTATCGCCTCACATATAAAAATTGATGATATCCCTAATGCTGTTCCTATCTCAAGCGTTGAGGTCGCATTACATTCTTCAATAAGCTCTTGTAATTTATTCCCTTCCTCTACCGGCACATTCCAGTCCAAGTCAATTATTTTTCCATCCTTTCCTTTAAATTGTTTATTTTTTAATATTTCTCTAAGATATGTGTTCATATATTTTATTTGTTTTAATAAATAACGATTAAAAACTTTGAGCTATAATTCGTTAAATAAAGCGCAAAATAATAAGAAATTATAACCTTAACAATGATTTGGCTCTAATAGCTCAAGATTTTTATTAAAACGAATAAATATCTATAGTTGAATAAATCAATCTATAATATATGTTACTATTACTTTATTCTACAGATATCACAGATTGACTCATTAAGTACTATCCTGATAAAACAAGGATAGCGTTCCTGTTTTTTCTGGGAAATGCATAAAATCGTCTTGCATCCTAATAACGATTACGGATATTAATATTGAGTCCACTCCGAAAAGTCAATTAAACGAAATATAGCGGTCAGACGGCTTCTTAATAAAGTTGTAATACCACACATTATGTATATTAAGGAGAAACATTCCAAGTCATATTTCAAAACACGCGTTTAGTTTTATTTCTTCCAGGCAGTCTCTTTTATCAGAAAGGGCAAAAAAGCCACCATCAGATAGGGAATAAACTCCGTTGAATGAGAGTAGCGGTCAAGCGAAAATGACCAGAGGGCGTACACAAGGTTGCTGCCCATATATATCATCAATAAAGTGAGCATGAAGAAAGCCGCCTCATTCCTGAGATGCAGCAGATAAATGACCACGGTTACCGCTCCCGCCAGTAAAAACAGATAAGCCCAAACGATATTCCGGGTGAAAGGCCTGATGAACCTGATATTTAGAATATCATACACCTTAAAAAAGAGATGGACGGTCATGGCTTCATACTGTGCCTTATAATCATCCATTGTGCGGGGTTCAGGCATAAAATATTCGCGCATCAGCGATTTCCGGTTGTCCATCGTTCCACCGGTCAGCTCCACCGCGCGCGTTGACCACTCCCTCGTAATAAAAATGTGCTCATACCGGTAAGGCACTTCAGAGTAATAAAATATAGGGTGGTTTCTGGAAATGTTTCTGAAATATCCAACGATTGATACTTTGATTTTATCAAGTCCTCCGGGGTGAAATTTCACCTTGTTTCCATCCAGTGATGCGCTGTGTTGTGCAAACCATTGTTTTTCTGCTTCAGAAAATTCCCCATGCATGATCAGGGAATCAAGATTGACCCCGTTGAAAGCTTCAAATCGCACAAAAGCAAACAAATTTCCGGTAAGCGAATCTTTCACTGTAAGCGTGCCGAACCTTGAAGATACATAAGCACTCCACAAAGTGTCGCAATTTTTGGAATGATGAAGGGTAAAAACGGGATGACCGGCCGGAAACTGTCTGCCCATCTTGTAAAAGAGGTTCCGCGTTGTATGAGCGTCAGTGCCGGGCACCTCCGGCAGGTGGGATGACTTCCTTTTTCCGTCCAGCCGCTCCGTGGAAAGGACGGAAAATCTGTTGATGGTGGCTTTGTTGTAAACGGCATATATCATCAGGGGCAGGAAAAAACCCAGAAAAACGATTACCGGGGTTTTGTAATCTTTTCGCATCAGCAGAAAAACAATCAGCAGAAAAACAATAACCGCCATAAAAATGCCCGATGATTTCAGCAGTATGATATAGGCAGCTATACCCCCCAGCAGGAGACTGCTTATTTTCCCGGGTTTGTATAAAACTTCCAAAAGCAAACCGAGAAAAATCAATAGGGAGGAGATAATCAGCGACTCTGGAAAACTGGCAGTTTCATTGCGCAGGGTACCGTCCTGCATCATGAACATTGCCAACGCAACACAGGCAAGGGGTGTGAAAGCTTTGAAATGGCGAA
Source organism: Chitinophagales bacterium (assembly GCA_041748615.1). Classification (GTDB taxonomy): domain Bacteria; phylum Bacteroidota; class Bacteroidia; order Chitinophagales; family CAIOSU01; genus JBGTCY01. The sequence goes on along the minus strand of JBGTCY010000015.1, from coordinate 76,246 downwards.
AAACACGGGTAATAAAAAATAAACCCGACAGCAATGCCACTGCCGATTGGGCAACATAAAGGGCAATCGCCTTACCTGAAAAAAAATGCACGAGCAGAATAAAAAGCGGATAGCCGGCAGTGATCCTTCCAAAAGCAGCTTTGCCTTCCACAATCTGATTAACTAGATGATAATAAGCGCCACCGTCAGCCGCCACCATCAACGGAACAGGGAAAAATTTGTAAAAAGGATACCGGGAAATAAAAAAAAGAAGAAAATATACCAGAACGAAAAATAAATGAAAATATATTGAATTATATATTTTTTTGCCTTTAAACTTCATGATAATTTAAATTTCATCGGATTATAAATGCACTCTAAAATGTAAGATTGCTTCAGTGTTTTAGATAAACAATCTTAGCAATTAATTTTTATCATATCAATGCTGTTTATGAAATTCAAACAACCCGGTTAGATTTGCTCTAAACAGTTTGAAGATACTATCAGAAAAAATACAATGACCATCCTCATCACAGGCGGTGCCGGATTCATCGGCTCTCATTTGGCTGATCGGCTGCTGACTGCCGGCCACCGGGTGGTGTGCCTCGATAATTTCGATGATTTTTATGCCCGTGACATCAAGGAGGAGCATATCAGGGAGCAACTGCTGCATTCAAACTATCAATTGGCAGCAGGAGATATCAGGGATTCTGAACTTCTCAGCCGGCTTTTCAAAGACCATCGCTTTGAAGTAGTGTATCACATTGCCGCACGGGTGGGTGTCCGGCCATCCCTCCTGCATCCCCAGTTATATGAAGATGTGAATATCAAAGGCACTCTGAACCTGCTGGAATGTGTGAAAGAATTTCCGGTGAAGCATTTTGTTTTTGCTTCTTCCTCCTCCGTTTACGGCATCAACAGCAAAATTCCCTTTTCTGAAAGCGACCCGATTGAACTTCCCATCTCGCCTTATGCCGCTTCGAAAAGGGCGTGTGAGTTGTTTTGTTACACTTATCATCATCTCTATAAAATCCCGACTTCCTGTCTGCGCTTCTTCACCGTATATGGTCCGCGTCAGCGACCGGAGATGGCGATTCACCGGTTTACCCGCGCCATAGACCAGGGTGAACCTGTCACGCTTTTTGGCGATGGCACCACCAGGCGCGACTATACCTATGTGGGCGATATTGTTGAAGCTCTTGTAACACTGGCGGATCAATCGTTTGGGTTTGAAATTTTCAACATCGGCAACTCACAGGTGGTGGAACTGCGGCAACTGGTAGCGTTGATTGAAAAATGCCTGAATAAAAAAGCTAATATTATCTGGAAGCCCGAACAGCCCGGTGATGTTCCGGTAACCTACTCAGACATTTCCAAAGCACAAAAAATGTTTGGTTATCAGCCTGCTACCAACATTGAAGACGGCATCAAAAAGTTTGTGGAGTGGTATACCGGACATTGAGTCATCCTGAACATAGAGGAAGTCAACTCCCTCTGAGATGGATTTCACTTGATTAATATTGCTGAATAAAACCAGTATGTCCAAACTCAAAACCTCCTATATCTGTCAAAGCTGCGGGGTGGCATCGCCCAAGTGGATGGGCAGGTGCGCGGCATGCGGGCAGTGGAATACCTATGTGGAAGAAGTCGTCAGCCGCCAGCCTCCTGCCGGAAAAGCAGGCGCGAACGGGGGCGGCAGAGGCGAAAAAGCGAAACCGGTAAGATTAGATGAGATTGATGTACTGCAAACCTTCCGCATCGTCACTGAGGATATGGAATTGAACCGCGTGTTGGGAGGAGGAATTGTTCCGGGTTCGGTAGTGCTTGTTGCGGGCGACCCGGGTATCGGCAAATCCACCTTGCTGCTGCAGTTGGCGTTGAGTTTTGAAGAGCCTAAAGTCGCTTACGTGAGCGGGGAAGAAAGTGGTGAGCAAATCGGGATGCGGGCAAAACGGATGGGTTTCAAAAAATCTAACTGCTACATCCTCACGGAAACCAACACGCAAATTATTTTCGACCACTTCAAGGAACTGAAGCCCGACATCGTCATTATTGACTCCATTCAAACCCTGCACACTGCCTACATTGAATCATCGCCCGGCAGCGTGAGCCAGATTCGCGAATGCGCGGCAGAAATGCAGCGATACGCTAAGGAATCCGGCACGCCTGTTTTTCTCATCGGGCATATCACCAAGGAAGGCGTCATCGCGGGACCGAAAGTATTAGAGCACATCGTGGACACTGTGCTGCAATTTGAAGGCGACCGCAACCACAACTACCGCATTTTACGCACTTCCAAAAACCGCTTTGGCAGCACTTCGGAAATCGGAATCTATGACATGCAAAACACCGGCTTAAGACAGGTGAGCAATCCTTCGGAGTTGCTCTTGTCGGAACGGGAAGAATTGCTGAGCGGCATCACCATAGCCGCGATGGTGGAAGGGATGCGCCCCATGCTGATTGAAACGCAAGCGTTGGTGGCGCAAGCGGTTTACGGAACGCCTCAACGCTCATCCACCGGTTTTGATACCCGCAGGCTGCACATGCTGCTGGCGGTGCTGGAGAAAAGGCTGGGATTTCAGTTCGGCACTAAGGATGTTTTCTTCAACATCGCGGGAGGCTTGAAAGTGGAAGACCCCGCCATTGACCTCGCGGTCGTGTGCGCGTTGCTGTCTTCATTTGATGATACTCCTATTCCCTATAATTACTGCTTCGCAGGCGAGGTAGGCTTGTCAGGTGAAATTCGCGCGGTGAACAGGATTGAGCAACGGGTAACTGAAGCCGATAAGCTGGGGTTTGAAAAAATATTGATTCCCTCCGGAAACAGGAAAGCCCTGAGCGGTTCAAAACTTAAAATAAAAGTGATTCCTGTCGGGAAAGTGCAGGAAGTGAGCGGCAAACTTTTCAGTTAGTTCAATTTCAGCGGAGCCACCAATTCAAACTCCGGGATAATCACGCGGAACAGTTTGCCGTCATCCACCCGTTGCATCAGGTAATCGCCCGACATTCTGCCTATCTCGCTTTTCAGGCTGCATCCCGAAATATATTGATGATACTCGCCCGGTTGCAATAACGGTTGTTTCCCCACTACACCCACGCCTTCCACTTCTTTGAATTCGCCAATGGAATCGAAAATATGCCAATGACGTTTCAATAACTTGACAGCATGGGGGCTGGTATTTTCGATGGTGATTCTGTAGGCAAACATAAACTCGAAGTTGACGGGGTTCGAGTAGTCCTGCTGGAAAAAAGATTCCACGGAAATTTTAACACCCTGGGTGGTTTGTGTTATCATGGTTCTGTTATACGCCCGCATTTTTCAAAAGTTTACTGTGTGGAATCAAGAAACCTGCCAATAATCCCCCGTGTTTCAATTACGGCTGTTTCGAGGTCGTCATTTACTACAATATAATCGAATTGATGCTCAAATCCTAACTCATATCCCGCCCGTTCTAGTCGCTTTGTCAGGGTTTCGTCAGATTCTGATTTTCTTGCCATCAGTCTTTGGCGCAGCACATTGAGGTTAGGCGGTCTGACAAAAATGGTCAACGCGTTTTCACCATATTTTTTTTTGATGTTCATCGCCCCATGCACATCAATGTCAAAGACCACGGTTTTTCCATCAGCCGCAAGGCGGCTGACCTCTTCGGTAAGCGTACCGTAAAAAATTCCGGGATAGACTTCTTCCCACTCAATAAATGCTCCCGTGTTGATTTTGTTTTTGAAATCCTCCGCTGTAAGAAAATGGTAGTCTTTGCCATGCTTTTCGTAATCACGCTGAGGACGGGTGGTAGCGGAAACAGAAAATGCTAATCTTGACTCCGACTTCAGCATCCGGTGCACGATGGTGGTTTTTCCCGCCCCGGAAGGCGCTGTAAATACAATTACTTTTTCCATTGAACCGCTTTTCAAAATCTAAAGGGCTGTTCTAAAAATTGCTCTTTTTGATTTGCCTCATCCCTTCCTTCTCCAAAGGAGAAGGGGTATATGGTAATTTTTAGAACAGCCCTAAAATCAATTCTATTCTCTAACATCTAAAATCTCACATCTAAACTCTATTACAAAACATTATTCAACTGCTCTTTGATTTTTTCCAATTCTTCTTTCATGCTCATCACCCATCGCTGCATGTCGGCATCATTCGCTTTGGAACCGATGGTATTGATTTCCCTGCCGATTTCCTGGGAGATGAAAGAGAGTTTTTTCCCTTTGGAAATTTCTTTGTCAGCCACCACTTCGTGAAAATAACTGCAATGGCTGTTCAGCCTGACAATTTCCTCCGTGATGTCAAGCCGCTCCGCGTAAAAAAGAATTTCCTGCTCTAACCTTGAAGGGTCTAAATCCGTTGATTCTTTCAATTCTTTTACCCGCTCAGTCAGGCGCGTTATTAACTGCTCCCTTCTTTTGATATCCAATGCGCTGATTTCAGAAACGGCATCGCTGATATTTTTTACCCGCATCGTAATATCATTGGCTAATTGTTCCCCTTCAGTTAACCTGTATTTATCAAACAAAGAGAAAGCTGATTCAATCGCTTTTTCCAGCAATAAAAAACCCTCCTCATCCAAGCTTTCATTGGGGGCGGCAAGTACATCCGGAATTTTCAGGATGGCTTCAAAAAGATTTCCCGAAGGAACGGACAATTCATTTCTCAGAGATTCCAACTCGCTGAAATATTGTTTGAAGGCATTCCGGTTGATGGCAAATTGTTTTTGTTCTCCGAAAGGCGTTTCAATCAGCGTTTCCACTTTCCCCCGCATAATTTTTTCTGAGAGTTTATTCCGCAAAGCGATTTCTTTTTCGCGCAGCATCAGGGGCGCTTTCAAGTTCAGGTCGAAATATTTGCTGTTGAGCGAACGAATTTCCACCGTGAAATTTTTCCCGTTGATAGCAGCACTGCTTTTCCCGTAGCCAGTCATTGAACGTAGCATGATTTGATTTTAAGGGGGTAAAATTAAAGAAGTCCTTGATTTGACAAATAAAAAAGGCTGTCCGGGGTGAACAGCCTCTTTACATGAGATGTTATGAATTAGTTCAGTTTGAATCTGATAGGAACAATATACTGCACACGCACCGGTTTGCCTCTTTGTTTGCCGGGCGCCCAGTCAGGCATCTTTTTCACGTGTGCCAAAGCCGCTTCATTCAGAATTCTGTCGGCTCCTTTGGCAACTTCCACACTTGTCACCTTTCCATTTTTATCCACTACGAAACGAATGAATACTGTTCCTTCAATGTCATTTTCACGTGCCATCGCGGGATATTGGATGCTGCCGAGAAATTTCAACAAAGCGGATTCGCCTCCCGGAAATACAGGCATATCTTCCACAATCGTGAAAATTTCATCTTCCTGAACTACTTCTTCCATCATCTCCACTTTTGTTTCAATCACGGATTCCTCCGTTACTTCCTCAAATAATACTTCAGGCTCTTCTTCAATGATTTCGTCATCTTCCACCACTTTAATTTCTGGTGGAGGCGGGGGTGGTGGTGGCTGTATTTCACGTTGTGTGGCAGGTGGTTCCACTTCAAAATCATCCGGCACAAATAATTCACCGCTCAATGAGGAGGTTTTGTCTGTTTTAGTCCATGAAAATGCTAAAATCACGAGCGCAAGGGCGAACACCAGTCCAACCCGCATGAATACACCGGTAAATTGAGTGGGGTCAGATTCAGGATATTTTTTGATATAAACGGATTTGCTCTCAGGAGTTCCTTTGTATTTCTGGATGATTTGCTCAGAAGTATTACGATCAAATAAAAATTTAAAGAGCAATACTATCAGCGCAATCGCTCCGATAACTGCTGCAAGAAGAAGTAAGATAGAAACCATGAGTCAGGTGATTTGATACTTTTCCACAAATTTATAAATAATTATTCCTAAAACACAACCAATGCTGTTTGCCGCCACATCATCCCATTCAAAATACCGGTCTTTCAATAATCCCCCCTGCATAGTTTCCAGCAACAAACCGTAAGATGCGCAAATCAGGAAAGTCCATAAAATAGCGTTTGAACGCAATCCATCAGACCAAAATTGTTTCAAAAAAAGACGGATAGATAAAAAAGCTAAAATGGCAAAAACCACCGCATGCGCGAGTTTGTCAAAGTTCGCCAGGTCCCAGATATTCGCAGGGGCAACATATTTACCCGGCATCATGGTAAGCAGGAAGATGACCATCGCCCACAAAACAGGTGGCAGGATAATTTTCAGAGACATCAAATGGTGTTAAAAAGCTGTTCAGGCAGGGTGTTCGTCTATTGACTGAAATTGAAATTACAAATCACAAATAAATTCCAATAACAAAAAAAATCTTCAAACCAACGTAACCGTGAGTCTGTATTGATTTGTTATTTAAATTTTTAGAATTAATATTATTTGTTTTTTTGTGAATTGTTTCTTGGCGCTTAAAAAACAACAATTTGTTCCTAAGTTTAATTTTACCTTAAATCCGCAAAGACCTTATAGGTTTTTGAAACCTATAAGGTCTTAAAAAAAGCGCAATACTTGCTCACTTAAATAAATGATGTTTATATGGTTTGATTGCGGATTTGAGGTTTTATAATCGTCTAAGCCTGAACCAACGCCTTATATGCTTCGGCATCCATCAACTCATCAATCTCACCCGGATTGGTGAGTTTCACTTTAATCATCCAACCCTTACCATAAGGGTCTTGATTGACCACCTCGGGGGAAGCGCTGATTTCTGGGTTGATTTCTACGATGGTGCCTGATACCGGCATGAACAAGTCAGAAACGGTTTTCACCGCCTCAACGGTACCGAAAATAGTTTCTTTTTCAAGGGTTTCATCCAAAGTTTCAATTTCGACATACACAATGTCACCTAACTCTCTCTGTGCAAAATCGGTAATCCCAATCAGGGCATGGTCGTTTTCAATCTTCAACCACTCGTGGTCTTTGGTGTATTTTAAATTTTCAGGAAAATTCATGTTTAAAATTTGCGCCAAAAATAGCGAACTGCTTTAAATTTTAAGTTAAAACTTCAAAGGAACGGTAGAATGTTTTCATCTTATTTTGCATTTAAAACAGAAAGACCTTCATTTATTGGGAAAAATTTATGAATTTTGTCGCCCCAACCATTTAAAATTATTTTTTTTAATAAGTAAGCTATGAGAAAAGCCGACCTAATCAATAATATTTCCGACAAGACAGGGATTGCCAAAGTGGACGTGCTGGTTGTGCTCGAATCTTTTTTTAAAGAAATCAAAACCGCGCTCAGGGAAGGTGAGAACATTTACATCAGAGGGTTTGGAAGTTTTGTCGTGAAAAAGCGGGCGAAAAAAATCGGCAGGAATATTAAAAAGAATGTCGCTATTGAAATTCCGGAACATTATATTCCGGTGTTTAAGCCCGCGAAAGTATTCTCCAACGCGGTGAAAAAATCCGTGAAAAAGCCCAAGAAAGAATCAGAATGACCACCGGACAAGTCACATTAGGATTAGGAAGTATTGCCCTCATAGCCGGGATTTATTTTTTCGGACCCCTTCAGTCCCCCGAAAAAAGAAATCCAGAAAAGGTGGCTGTTGCCTCAGCGATAGAGAGCGATTTCGATTACGATGTGTATCTGGCGGAGGAATTGGATAAACTGCCGGAAGAACAAAAAACAAAATATTTTGAGTTGCGAGAAAACATGGAATCAGGCGAAGATAAAATTTCAGTTTTGAATGAAATTGTGCAATTACTGGAAGCAAATGATTTGGAAATACCGGCTGCGTTCGTCAGCATGGAAATCGCGGCACTGAATCAGCAGTGGGATAAGGCAGCGGGTGATTTGTATAAAACAGCCTTTTCCTCCGGCAATGAGTCACTGAATCAATATATCTTGAGCAACATCGTAGTTTGTTATGAAAAAGTGTTGGAAGCCGACCCGGAAAACACGGATGCCAAAATCAACATGGCGGTCGCCTACATGGAGGGTTCTACGAGTAATGTGATGAAAGGCGTGATGCTGCTCAGAGAAATAACGGATAATGACCCTGATAATATAACGGCTAATTTAATTTTAGGGAGATACGGGATAATATCAGGTCAATATGACAGAGCCGTTCAACGGTTGGAAAAAGTACTTCTTACGGACTCAATGAATGTCGAGGCTTACCTTTACCTCGCAGAAGCTTACGAAGGCTTGGGCAACATTCCCAAAGCCATTGAAATGTTAGAGCAATGCAAGTTACATGTAAAAAGCCCCGAATTTTCAGATGAAATCGGGAAGTATATTGACAAACTAAAGAATTCTTAAAAACAGAAAGCTTATGCCAAGCGGTAAAAAAAGGAAGCGCCATAAAATGGCAACCCACAAAAGAAAAAAGCGGTTGCGTAAAAACAGGCACAAGAAGAAGCTCAGATAGGCTTCCGTTAATTTTCATTATCCCGTCTCTCCCTATTAACATGGCTCAACTCAAGGCGTGAGTTGCTTAGTTTATGTGCTGAAAGAGGAATGTCCGTAGCTTTTGACGTTCCTTTAGCGTATAACAGGGCAGACTTGTGTTGAGTCTTAAAAAACTATCAACTTGAATAGGGAATTAATTATCAATGCTACAACCGAAAAGGTGGATATCGCATTGATGGAAGACAAGGGATTGGTGGAAATTCACCATGAAAACGGAGACCATGAGTTCAGCGTGGGCGATATTTATCTTGGCAAAATCAACAAACTCGCGCCAAGCCTGAATGCCGCCTTCGTGGATGTAGGCTTCTCGAAAGACGCTTTCCTGCATTATACAGACCTCAGTCCGCAGTTCAAAACATTGAGTAAAATCGTGAAGGCATCCATTGCCGGTGACGAATCTTACCTGACGTTGAACAAGCTGAAGTATGAGCCCGAAATCATCAAAACCGGCAAGGTCAACGAAGTGCTGCAATCGAAAAATTCAGTGCTGGTGCAAATCCTGAAAGAACCCATCAGCACCAAAGGACCGCGCCTTACCTGCGAAATTTCGCTGCCCGGCAGATTTTTGGTATTGCTTCCAATGAATGAATCCATCGGAGTATCCAAAAAAATTCCATCGTCTGATGAAAGAAAACGGCTGCAACGGTTGATGGAAAGCATCCGTCCAAAAAATTTCGGAGTGGTGGTGCGAACGGTTGCCGAAGGAAAAAGCGCAGCCGAATTGCATGACGACCTGAACGGTCTGGTGCTGAAATGGGAGATGCTCATCAAAAACCTGAAAGGAGCGGTACCACCTGCTAAAATTCATAATGAAATCCGCAAATCATCCGGTATTCTGCGCGACCTCCTGAATGATTCATTCAATGGCGTGGTGGTGAATGACCCTTTGATAAAAGATGAGTTGGATGAATACATTGAAAAAATCGCACCCGAAAAGAAAGACATTGTCAGCCTGCACAAAGGTCCGAAACCGATTTTCGACCACTACGGCATCACGCGTCAGATAAAATCTTTGTTCGGGAAAACGGTAACCATTCCCGGAGGCGCATACTTAGTGATTGAACATACCGAAGCGATGCACGTGATTGACGTGAACAGCGGGCAGAAAATGGGCAAGCAGCAAGACCAGGAAACTACCGCGCTGAAAGTGAATATGGAAGCGGCAAAGGAAGTCGTACGCCAGCTCCGGCTGCGGGATTTGGGAGGCATCATCGTGGTGGATTTTATTGACTTGCGGAATCCGGGTAATCGCAAAATACTTTTCAACCATGTCCGCGACCTGATGAAAAGCGACCGTGCGCGGCATACCGTGTTGCCATTGAGCAAGTTTGGCGTCATGCAAATCACCCGCGAAAGAACGCGTCCGCAGGTCAGCATCATCACGCAGGAACTTTGTCCTGCCTGCAACGGCTCCGGTAAAATCGAAGCCTCCATTTTAGTTACTGATATTCTGCAACGCGATTTTGAAGCGCTGATGGACAAGGGAAAGCAGGTTGACATTGTGGCGCATCCGTTTATCACAGCGTTTTTGCGGCAGGGCGTTCCTTCTATCCGACTGAAATGGATGTGGCGGTATAAAAAATCAATTGATATTCGCCCCAATGCTGACTACCATCTCACCGAATATCATTTTATTGATAAAAAGACAGGAGAAGAGGTATTAGTGTAGCGAAATAGATAAACGTACAAACTGATTTCACTTCCCCACAACCCCATCCGGGTTTTCAATCACTTTCCGTTCATCATGACTCAACCGCAGTTTTTCGATGACATGAAACTTTGTCGGAAAACCGGGTAATTGCAGAACAATCAGCAGCGCTGCTAACGCAAAAAAATAGACATTCGCTGTCATCAACAATCCCACAATCGCGAAAAGCGCGGGACCTTCCATGAGCGCTACTTTAATCAGCATCGCTGTCCGGAAATCAGCCAGCTTTTCATTCAGCCAGCTTTTTGCTTGTGCAGCTTCCATTTTTTGATTGAATAAAATAAAACCGGTAGTCACCGAACCCACCGAAACAGCTGCAAAAACCATCAATAAGATTTGCGTAAACTCATCTTCAAAAGACGTGGTCATTGTTTCATAAACCAAAAAGACTATCACGAGCGCGAATAACACCTGCCCAGCGAGAAATGCGCTATAGATTGTTTTGAGCGTTTTGAAATATTCCCTGGATGTCATCAGCTTTTTTAAAATTGAATTATCCTTTTAAATGATATGCCTTCGGTTTCACGAAAGCCCGGATGCCATGATAGGAAAGTGTCGCGCCAATCCCGGAGTTTTTCCTTCCTGACCAGGGCAGATTCGCGCTCACACGGTCGCAGCAATTCCAGTAAACTGTTCCAGAATCCATCTGCCGCAGAATTTTGTCAGCGGTTTCTTTTTTATCGCAATACACGGATGATGTCAATCCGTATGCGGTATCCTGCATCAATGAGATTGCTGCTTCATCATTTTTTACTTTCTGAATTCCGATGAGCGGACCAAATGATTCTTCCATCATCACACTCATCGAATGATTTACGTCAACCAAAACTGTCGGCTCATAATAATTCCCGTCACCTTCGATTTTTTTTCCTCCGGTTAAAACCTGCGCGCCTTTTTCAACAGCGTCTCTTACCTGCATTTCCAAAAAGTCGAGTTGTTGACTGCGTGTTAATGCGCCAATGTAAGTCGACTCATCCTCCGGCTTCCCAACCCTGAAACTTTTCACTTCTTCAGTAAAATGTTTTACAAACTCATCATAAATATTTTCATGGACATAGATTCTTTCCACCGCGCAGCAGCTTTGTCCGTTGTTGTAAAACGCGCCATCGGCAGCGGCTGCGGCAACGGCTTTCACATCGTTGTTATCAGCGGGAACATACAGCGGGTCTTTGCCGCCCAACTCCAACTGACAGGGTACCATCTTTGGAGCAACCCGCTCGTAAATGTACTGACCGGTTTTGTAGGAGCCGGTAAAGAAATATCCGTTCAACGGCAAATCAAGCAATATTTCACCGGCATTTTTTCCGCCAATGACGACATGAAACACCTCTTTCGGAATACCTGCTTCATGTAACAAGCGCCCGATTTCAATACCGGTCAGGGTGCTGAATTCCGAAGGTTTATACAACACCGCGTTCCCCGCGATGAGAGCCGGAACAATCACATTTACTCCCACTAAATAGGGATAATTCCACGCGGAGATATTCACGATAACGCCTAAGGGTTCGTATGAAATTTTTTCCGTGAGTCCGGGTTCTTCATAAACCGTTTCATCCGCGAGCCATTTTTCCGATTGTTCTAAAAAAAATCGGATGCGCCTTCTTGCTCCGGCAATTTCATTGCGTGATTGCTTGATGGGCTTCCCGACTTCGCTGGTGAGCGTGCGCGACAATGACTCAAGATTCGATTCCAGCAACTTTTCAAATGACGCTATCGCCTCAATGCGTTGTTTCAACGAAACAGATGCCCATGATTTTTGAGCGGTTTTCGCCTGCTCAAATTTTTTCTGAATATTTTCCTGAGAAGTTTCCGGAATTTCCTTCAGTAGCTCACCTGTAGCGGGATTGAATATTTTCAAAGTGGAAGTCAATGTTTCAGTCGGCATTTTAATTTGATTTTGTTGTTAAAATTATTTCTAACCACGAATAAGTTATGAATATTGATTTTTATGGCAATCTAAAAACAGCAGATGGGTTTTATTGCAGCTTTTATGAAAACATTGTTAAGCTAATTCCTTGTTGCCGTCCCTCGACACCCGTCCCTTGTCCCTAATAGAATAAAATGGTAACACCTGCAATAATTATACACCCCGTAGAATTAGTTTTCAAGTGCAAAATCCCAAAAACACCTCATAAGCCTTTTCTCCATCAATCAACCCGCTGCCCTGATAGTTGTAGGAAAATTCAGGATGCCACTGCACCGCCAGCACTTTTCCCGGCTCCGTGCCCTTCCAGCAAAACGCCTCGATGATGCCATCATCCGAACAATAAGCAAGCGGCTCCAAATCTTTCCCCAAATCTTTGATTGCCTGATGATGCACGCTAATCACTTTTGTTCCCGTATCCGCCTGATGCAATTGAGCGAAAAGTTTTCCTTCAAAAAATGAAATCGAATGCGTTAATTGGTCATACCGCTCCGCGTCACGATGCTGAATGGCATCCGGCTTTTGAGTTTGAATATCCTGGTAAAGCGTTCCACCGAAATAGACGTTGAGCAGTTGCAGCCCGCGGCAAATCCCCAAAACGGGTTTGTTTTGCTTGATGAAATAATCAAGGATTGCCAATTCATAATCATCCCTGAATTTATCGCCCAGCCATTTGCCGATGGGAGTTTCACCGTAAGTTTCAGGCGCTAAATCTGTTCCTCCCTGCAAGACTAATCCGTCTATTTCATCAAGAAACCGTTTCATGTCATCTCCTTCCAAATCGGGAATCAGCACGGGCATCACGTTTTTTCTCGCGAGAAACCGAGCCATATCTTTTTCAATATAACACAGGGTTTTATGTCCGAAAACCACCCGCTGCGGGTCGGGATAAAAAAAGGAAGAAGGGATGCCGATTTTTAACATGCGGTAAAGTTATTCTCATTTCACTTCAACGACACGACTCTTAATCCGATAATGGAAGCAATCAGCAGAAAAATAAAAAACATCCTTTTGAAATCCGTTGGCTCATCAAAAAACAAAATCCCAATCAGCACAGTACCTACCGCACCGATGCCTGTCCACACCGCATAGCCCGTTCCTATCGGGATGGTTTCGATGGCTTTACTTAGTAAGTAAAAACTGATAATCGCGCAGACAAAAAACCCGACCGTCCACTTCCAGATCGTAAAGTTTTCCGACAGTTTCATGCAGGTTGTAAAGCCGACTTCAAAAAATCCGGCAATAATGAGAATCATCCAGGACATACATTATTTTTCCGCCAAGAACGGAAAGAATCGGCATGTATGCAAATCAGAAATTGCAGGTGTACAACTTTTGAATGATGCAAAGCAGCAATTAATAATAAAACTTACCGCAGTGATGTATTTTTCAAGAAATATTGATTGGTATGGTGAAAAAACAAAATAGCGCCATTTCATCAAACCATTAACGATGAACAATGGACGACTTTTTTTTGCGCTTGCTCTGTACGACTATGCCTTGCTTTGACTCGCAGCGTCCCGCGATTTAACCCCCTTACCTCCGACAATCCGCAGGCCACAGTGTACATCCCACTGCCCACAGTGATGAATTTTATCAGCCATTAATCACCACATCAACAAATCTGCTAATTATCACATCTGCTAATCAACTCATCCGCTAATCATCAAATCATCTCATCACCACATCTCCAAATCTTTTATTTTTACAACTCAGAAATAAACCCGGGTCATGGACAAACACGAAGAAAGCTCTGAATTTACAGGCTTGAGCCGCGATGAAATTGTTGGCGCATTTGAAGAATTACTGAAATCAAAAGACATTCAGGAACTCCTTCCTGTCGTGGAAGAAATTGACTCCGCCTACAAAGCCCGCAACGATGAGCGCGAAGAAGAAGAGCGGCAGGAATTCCTCGACAATGGCGGCTACGCGGCTGATTTCGTTTTACAAAAAGATAAAACCGACAGCAAGTTCACCGAACTCTATAATATTTTCCGCGACCGGAAAGATAAATTCAGGGAAGAACAAAAAGCGCAAACCCTCGATAATCTCTACGCCAAGCGCAAAGTGATTGACGACCTCAAAGCCCTCATTGAAAAAGGCGACAGCGTGGGCAAAGCCTTTCAGCAATTCCGCGAACTGCGCGATAAATGGAATGCCACCGGAGATGTGCAAAAAAAAGAAGAACAACAATTAGAAAGCGACTACCGCTTTCAGCGCGAGCGGTTCTTCCATCTCATTCACATCACGCAGGGGATGAAGGAACTCGACCTGCAAAAACACACCGAAGAAAAAGAAAATATCCTGCGGCAGATGGAAGAATTGTTGCAGGAAAGAACCATCCGAAAAGCGGAAACGCTCATCCGTAAGTTTCACAATGATTGGTACGACATCGGACCCGTAACGCCATCGAAAAAAGATGAAGTCATCAAACGCTTCAACGATCTCACCAATAAAGTCTATGCGAAGATTCGCGGGCATTATGAAACGCTGAAAAGAAAATACGAGGAAAATCTCCAGGCGAAAGTTGCCTTGTGTGAAAAAGTGGAGAGCCTTGATTTTGAGGAACTCAACTCCCACCGCAACTGGGAACGCAAAACCAAAGAAATTCTCGACTTCCAAACCGAGTGGCGAAAAACCGGCAGAGCTTCCAAGGAAGACGCGGATGCAATCTGGGAGCGGTTCAGAAATGCCTGCAATGTTTTTTTTGAACGCAAACGCGCCTTCTATGAAACATTGAAAAAAGATAATACTGCCAACAAACAGGCGAAACTCAAAATCTGCGAGCAGGCGGAAGCCTTTCAAAACAACACCGCCTGGGACGACACGGCTCATCAACTCATTCGCCTGCAAAAGCAATGGGAAAAATCAGGCCCGGCAGGCAACCCTAAAGATGAACAGCAACTGTGGAAACGCTTCCGCGCTGCTTGCGATTTTTTCTTTGAAGCGAAAAAACAACACTTTGCCGCTGCCGAAGATGCGAGGAAAAATAACCTTGCCGCCCGCGAAGCGATTATCAAAAAATTAGAAGAACTCATTCCCTCCATCGCTTCCAAAGAAGCGATGCCTGCCATCAAAGCCATCACCCGTGAGTGGGACGAAGCCGGTGAAGTACCCAATGCTTCAAAAGAAGCGTTGTTCAAAAAATACACGCAAACTTTAGACGCCTGTTACGAAAAGATGGGCATGGAACCCGCGGACAAAGAACTGCTGCAATACAACAACAAACTCGAACGCATGAGAAACGCTCCAGACGCGTCACGGCTGCTGGATGACGAAAGAAAATTTGTCCGCAACAAAATCCGCAGCCTGGAAGATGAAATTGCCAAGCTGGAAAATAACATGGGCTTTTTCGCCAAGTCTTCAAAAACAAATATCCTTCTGCAAGGTGTGCAGGAGAATGTCAATCAGAACAAAGAGCAGCTCACATTTTTCAGAAAAAAATTAGACGCGCTCGAAAAAGCCGCTCCGCGCAAAGCCGAAGTGCGTTAACTTTAAGAATGATGAATTCTGTTGAGGCATCTAATCTCACCGCTCAAAAAACCGGTCAACAACAAAATAATTTTCCGGATTCAAAAAGTGATTCGGGTGAATTTTACAAAATTCTCCTGGAAAATGCATTTGAAGGAATTGGCGTCATTTCAGCGGAAGGTAATGTAAAATATTACAGCCCGAATATCTCAAAAATTCTTGGACAACACGCGGAATCCGGCATAGGAAAAGCTGTTTTTGAGTCTATTCATCCCAATGATATTCAAAAAAGTTTTGACATTCTTCAAAGTCTCATCCGCGAGCCGCAAACAACCAGGCATACGGTCATTCGTTTTAAACACTGTGACGGCAGTTGGCGCTGGCTTGAAATGGAAGCCCGTAATCTGCTGGCAGTACCCGCGATTGAAGGGATTATTATCAACTTCAGGGATGTCAGTGAAAAGGTTGAAATAGAAAACTCACTCTCCGAAAGCGACAAGCGTTATCGCAGCCTGATTGAAAATGCTTTTGACGGCATCACCATCATTAATGAAGTGGGAACAGTGAAATATCACAGTCCTTCATTGCTGAGTATTCTCGGCTATCGTCCGCTATCAGGCGTTGGGGGAAGCATCTTCAATTTGTTGCATCCGGCAGATGTAAATCGCGCGAGACAAACTTTGGAAAAAGTGCTTAAAACCAAAAACAAACTTGTAGAAATCACCCTTCAGTTCAAACATAAAAACGAAACATGGGTAAATCTGGAAGTGCGTTGTATCAACCTGTTTGACCAGCCCGGCATTGAAGGCATCCTGCTCAACTATCGCGATGTCACGGAACGTAAAGCGATGGAGCGCGCTTTGTTGGAGAGCGAATTCCGCTATCGCCAGTTGACACAAATCTCACCTGTGGGAATTTTCAGAACCGATGAAAAAGGTTTCTTCACATACGCCAATGAAAAATGGACTTCGATTTCAGGTCTTTCCTTTGAAAACTCATTAGGCTACGGTTGGGCAGAAGCGATTGACGCGAGGGATAAAGAAAAATGTTTGAACGTATGGAAAACTGCTTTAAAGCACAAAAAATTATTTGAACTGGAATATCGCATTAATTCTCCTGACGGAAAAACCACCTGGGTCTATACCCAGTCAACACCTGAGTTTGATAAGAGCGGCAATTTCAAAGGGTATGTAGGTTCAATAACGGATATTACAGAAAGAGTGCTGGCTGAGGAAGCGTTGGCGAAAAGCGAACGGCATAAATCAGCGCTTGTAAATGCTATTCCGGATATGATTTTCAGAATTGACAGAAATGGAATTTATATTGATTTTAAACCTGCCGAATCTTTTGGCCCGTTGTTGCCTCCGGAAGAATTTCTGGGGAAGACCATCAATGATGTGATGCCCCCTGACATTGCAAAATCAATCAATCATTTAATACATGAAACATTTAAAACGAACCAAACGCAAACCTTAGGATATTACCTGCCTGATTTTGAGAATCCCTCCCGCTTAAATTATTTCGAATCCCGTTCAGCGCCCTGCGATAATGAAGAGGTGGTGGTGTTGGTGCGGGATTTTACTTCTCAAAAAGAAGCGGAAGAATCTCTGAAAGCATCCGAAGAAAAATGGCGCTCATTGGTGAAGAATGCTCCCCAGTATGTTGTTACCATTGACGAAAACGACTGCGTCACTTTCATTAATTACCTTAAATTTTTGAAGCCTGAGCAGATTATCGGCAAACATATTTATGAATTACCTTTTAAATATGACACCAAGATTTTGTCAAAAATGTTGAAAAAAGCAAGGTCAGGTAAAATTGCGGAAGGTGAGTTTTCATTAGTTGATTTTAACCATATGACTCTTTGGTACAACGTGAGGATATCACCCATAAAAACAGGCAATGAAATTAAAGACCTCATTTTGATGATTTCTGAAATCACCGAAAGAAAAAATGCTGAGCGCGAACTGATGGAAACCAACAAAAAACTGAAAGCGCTCTATCATCGTCTTGAAAACATCCGCGAGGAGGAAAAGAAAAATATCGCTATGGAAATTCATGACGAACTGGGGCAGGAACTCACCGCCATCAGGCTCGGCATGTTTTGGATGCAACAATACATGGAACAAAAAGGACATGAACTTGCAGCATGGGAACCATTGCATCAAAAAGTGAAATCACTGATTCATCTTTCAAGCCAAACATTGAATTCCGCCCGCAATCTCGCCCACCAGTTGCGCCCGGTCGTGTTGGATAATCTCGGTTTAATCCCCGCCATCGAGTGGCAGATTAACAACCTGCGCGAAAACAGCGGCATTCAGATTTTTTTCAATCATAACATCGAAAATTTGCTTGTGAAGGAAGGTTTCGCGATGGCTATCTACCGGATTATCCAGGAGTCATTAACCAATATCATCCGGCATTCCGGTGCAAGTGAAGCCTCTGTGAACCTGAATATGAAGGAAAAAGAAATTCATCTTGAAATCATAGATAACGGAAGAGGAATCCGTAAAAAAGATTTGGCGCTAACAGGCAAGTTTGGAATTTTCGGAATGCAAGAACGCGCGAAAACCTGGAACGGAAAATTCACGATTGATGAAAAGTCGAACAAAGGAACCAGACTCGTATTTATATTTTCGCTAAAAGAGATTCTAAAAAAATGATAAGCGTTGTTTTGTGTGATGACCATGCCATCGTAAGAAAAGGATTAAGGCAACTCCTGGAAACCAACCGGAATATTTCCGTGATGGCGGAAGTGGCAAGTGGAGAAGAATTACTCAAAGAACTGAGAATTATTCAACCGGATGTGGTCGTGCTCGACATTGCTTTACCCGGCAGAAGCGGGTTGGACACGCTGAAGCAAATCAAACAACTTTACCCGCACCTGCAGGTGTTGATTTTGAGTATGTTTTCAGAAGAACAATTCGCCATCAGGATGTTAAAAGCAGGCGCATCGGGTTATTTAAATAAAGACAGCACTCCAGAAAATCTGTTCACCGCTTTGCGCACTGTTGCTGAAGGGAAAAAATATATCAGCCCGGAAATAGCCGTATTATTAGTGGAAGAAATCAGCCTGGAATATAAAAACCGGTTGCCGCACAATCTTCTCTCCGACAGGGAATTCGAAGTAATGTTGCTGTTGGGTAAAGGGAAAAAAGTCAGTGAAATTGCGGAGATGTTATTGTTGAGCATCAAAACGGTCAGCACCTATAAAGCGCGTATTTTAATCAAGCTGAAAATTGACAGTGTTGCCGCTTTGGCGCGCTATATCTCCGAACATCAGTTAGAGTTGGTCGGGCAGTAAAAATTTTGTAGGACGATTCCTACAAAATAATCATATTTGTATCAACAATAAGAAGTAAATTACAGTCTTAATTTTGCAACAAATTCCATAGATGATGATTAATATATTACTCATTGATGACCATCCGGCTGTCAGGTTTGGGATGCGTTCGATTTTGCAATTAGCTGACGGACTGAATGTCGCGGGCGAAGCCTCCAACTCTGATGAAGCGATGAATCTGCTGAAAGATACAAAAGTGGATTTGGTCATGTTAGACTTAAATATCCCAGGCAAAGACGGCATTTCTACCGCCAGAATGCTGAAAAAAGAACACCCCGCTTTGAAAATTCTGGCTTTCAGTATTTATGATGACCGCGTAAAGGTATTGACCATGCTGAAAGCGGGAGCAGACGGATACTTGTTGAAATCTGCCGACCAGCGTGAAATCATAGAAGCCATCCATGCGGTGATGAAAGGAGAAAAATATGTTTCAAAAGAATTAGCCGATAAAGTGATTTATGATATCGCTTCCGGCAATGTAACTTATCCGGGTGACTCACAGCCGGGAGAAAAAAGGGTGCTTTCCAGGCGTGAAGAAGAAATTCTGAGAATGCTGGCGAATGACAATTCATATCTTGAAATTGCCAAACAACTCCGCATCAGCAAGCGAACAGTTGATACCCACCGCTATAATATTTCCAAAAAATTGGGCATCAAAAGCATGGCGGGCTTGATTCGCTATGCCATTAATCAAAAGCTGATTTAGAGTAATTTGTTAAATGAGAAGCATGAACTTAAACAGTTTTTTGAAAATTTTGGATAGCATAAATTTTGAATGCCGTCCCTCGACATTCGTCCCTCGTCCCTATTAAAATTAAATGGAATAACCCGCGATAAGTACTACAGGAATAAAAATGAAACCGGGTTATCAAATCTTTAAAACCTAAACTTAAACCCCTTTATTCCCGATAATTCTTTCAACCTCCGTTTTAAAATGCTACTTTTGACCGCCCCAAAACCAAAGGATGGTTGTTGAAGAATCACTTTTCAGGCAGGTCATTGAGGATTTTATTCCACTGCACAAGCACCTCGGCATTCAATTAGTTGAAATCAGGGAGGGGTTTGCAAAACTTTTGGTTCCGTTTAAAGCTGAATTGGTAGGCGACCCGCGTACTCAGGCATTGCATGGCGGCATCATTTCCCTCGCGCTGGATTCCGTGGGTGGAGCGGCAGCCATGACTACGCTTGTTTCACATGATGACAAACTATCCACCATTGACATCAGGGTGGATTACCTGCGACCGGGCAAGCCGATTGACCTCATGGTGGAAGGCGAGCTGGTGCGCAGCGGCAACCGCATCATCGTCACACGCATGATTGCCTATCATCAATCTTCTGAACTCATCGCGGAAGGTAAAGGTGTTTACAACGTGAAAAGAAAAATTGATTAATAAATAAATATATCTGGCATGAAAACCTTTTTTAAAACACAGGAACCGGCAGAATTGAAAACTTTCCGCTTCAGCGATATTCAATACGAAAGACCGGACATTGACAAGGTTGAAAAAGCATTTAATGAACTCATCGCTGAATTCAACCGGGCAGAAAACGGTGAGCGGCAAAATGAAACACTCGCGAAAATCAATAAACTGCGTGATGATTTCGAAACTGCCCGTAACCTGGTTTCCATCCGGCATACGGTGGATACGCGGGATGCTTTTTATGAAACAGAGCAGAAATATTTTGACCGGAACTCTCCTTTGTTTGAAGGGTTGGTACACAAACTTTATCAGGCTTTGATAAAATCCGCCTATCGCGCTGAACTCGAAAAAAAATGGGGGCATCAGTTGTTCGCCATTGCCGAAACCAGCCTGAAAACTTTCGACCCCGTGATTTTGGAAGACCTCCGCATTGAAAATGAACTCCGAAGCGAATACACCAAACTGATGGCTTCCGCCAAAATCATGTTTGAAGGCGAAGAAAGAAATCTTGCCGGAATGGTTCCTTTTGAGCTTTCCACCGACCGCGATATGCGCAAGAGAGCGGCTGAAGCAAAATATGGCTTCATGAAAGAAAATGAAACGCAGCTTGACCGGATGTTTGATGACCTTGTGAAAGTGAGAACCCGCATGGCGAAAAAATTAGGGTTTGAAAATTTTGTTGAATTGGGATATGCCCGCATGTTGCGCACCGACTACAATGCCGAAGATGTGAAATTTTACCGCGGGCAAATATTAAAACATGTCGTGCCGGTTGCAAATGCCCTGAAAGAAAGACAGGCTAAAAGGTTAGGTATCAGCAGCCTGAAATTTTATGATGAGCCGCTGTTATTTAAAAATGGCAACGCCACCCCTAAGGGAAACCCCGACTGGATTATTGAGCAGGGAAAAGCCATGTACAAAGAACTCTCAAAAGAAACCGATGAGTTTTTTAAATTCATGAACGACCACCAATTAATGGATTTGGTAAATAAAGCCGGAAAAGCCGGAGGCGGATATTGCACATATTTGAGCAACTATCACGCGCCTTACATTTTTTCCAACTTCAACGGCACCTCGCATGATATTGATGTGCTCACACATGAAGCCGGTCATGCGTTCCAGGTTTATATGAGCCGTCATTTTGAATTGCCTGAATATCATTGGCCCACTTACGAAGCATGTGAAATCCATTCGATGAGCATGGAATTTTTAACCTGGCCCTGGATGGAATCTTTTTTCAAAGAAGAAACTGATAAATACAAGTTTGGGCATCTCAGTGGTGCGCTCCTGTTTTTGCCTTATGGCGTCACCGTGGATGAGTTTCAGCATTTCGTTTATGAACATCCGGATGCTACACCGGCCGAACGCAAAAAGGCATGGCGCGAAATCGAGAAAAAATACCTGCCGCTCCGGGATTATGACGGTAATGAATATCTTGAAAACGGTGGTCTCTGGCAGAAGCAAAGTCACATTTACCAAAACCCGTTCTACTACATTGATTACACACTTGCCCAGATTTGCGCGCTTCAGTTTTGGCTGAAATCAAGACAAGAGTCGGAAAGAGCATGGAAAGACTATGTCGCGCTCTGCAAATCAGGCGGAAGCAAAGCCTTCCTGGGATTGGTAGATGATGCCGGGTTGCAGTCTCCTTTTGGCGAGCAGATTGTTCCGGAGGTGGTTAATGAAGTCAGCCGCTGGCTGAGCGCGGTGGACGACAATCAATTATGATAAAATATCGCCTGTTTACATTCTCCGTTGAGTTGTTTTGGATTTTGGTTGCGGTAGCATTCGCGTTCATTGTTGCCTATCCTTTGATGGGGTTCATCAATCAGCATTTTCTGGCGCTCAATATTTTCATGGCAACGCTCGCAGCCACTTATTTCAGGTGGACAATTTATTATAAAAATATTCCCTTTTTAAAATTCACTGCCGTTCAAGTTCCTCTGTTTGTTTTTAACAGCATCCTGTTTTTTGTCGTGTTGGATAAAATCAACGAGATGATTTTTATGATGGATACCTATGACCTCAATCTTTTTTTAACAGCCAATCAGGAAAAAAAAGGTCTTGAAATCAACGCGTTATTTTACCTCTACAAAAAAGAGTTTTTGTTTTTTTCAGTAGGGTTGATGATACTTACCATTACCATTCAACTGAGATTACTGCAATCGTTTTTTGAACGGATAAGAAAAATGAAATAACTAAAGGCATCTCTGAAAATTTTCATAATCTCCTTCTCGGAGAAGCTAACGGATGATTTTTAGGCATGAAAAACAAAATCATCGCTTAATTTTTTTCCAAATCATTTAAAAGTGTCTATCTTCGCACCGATTTTAAGGAAAATGCTTCAAAATCAAGAAAAATCAACTCTAACTACTTGGAAATTAAAGAGAAACAAAGAAGCGAAGTTTTAATATTCGTCTTTTCATTATTTTTATTCTGTGCATTTTTTCCGCTCGACAGTTTTGCTGCCGGAAACAAAGAGGGCAAGTTTGACCCAACCGCGATGATTGCTCACCACATTGGCGACCAGAATGAATTTCATATTGTCGGGGATTTGTCTTTCCCCTTGCCGGTCATTTTTTATTCTCAAGAAACCGGATTGCGATTCATGCTTTCAAGTAAGTTTCATCATGGAAAAAACGCCATTGACGGGTTCGTACTTAACCACGGCAGGCTCATGAAAGCGGAAGGCGACTTCCCGGCCGGAAATGTAGAAGTGGACTGGACTACCGGTGAAAACGGGCAAGCGCAGGTGATTTATCAGGGACAAAATTTTGAAGTTTCCAGGGCGGGTTTTTATGATATTTCCATTACTAAAAATGTGTTCAGTATGATGGTGGGTGTGTTGGTGATGTTTTTACTGTTTATTCCCGCTGCCAATGCCTACCGAACCCGCGAAGGAAAAGCTCCGAAGGGAATGCAGTCGTTTCTTGAGCCAATCATCATTTTCGTGCGGGATGAAATCGCCCGCAAATCCATCGGAGAAAAAAAATACAACAAGTATTTACCTTATCTGCTCACTTTATTCTTTTTCATTTGGATAAATAACCTGATTGGCTTGGTACCCTTTTTCCCCGGCTCCACCAATGTCACAGGAAATATCGCGGTCACATTTATCTTAGCGGTCCTCTCCCTCCTTTTAATTGTAGGCAGTGGCAACAAACATTACTGGGGACACATGCTTTGGCCTCCGGGCGTTCCTGTTCCGGTAAAGTTTATTTTGATTCCGATTGAATTGGTAGGCATCATCACCAAACCCTTTGCCTTGATGATTCGTTTGTTCGCGAACATCACTGCCGGTCACATCCTGGTGTTGAGCCTGATTAGCCTGATATTTATTTTAGGACCGCAGATTGGCAAAGCGGGTTCGTTGGGAGTTGGTGTGGCGATGGTTGCCTTCACGGTATTTATGTATTTAATCAAATTGCTGGTTGCCGCTTTGCAGGCATATATCTTCACGCTGTTGACGGCTTTATTTATCGGTCAGGCAGTGGAAGAACCGGCACATCATTAATCAGGAAAATATTTTTTTAACCATAAACAATCATTAAAAATGTTATTAGACACTATCTTTCTTGCAATTGAATCTTTTGGACCTCTCGGAGCAGGTATCGGTGTAGGTTTAGTCGTATTGGGAACCGGTCTTGGTATCGGCAGAATTGGCGGCAGCGCTACAGAAGCCATTGCCCGTCAGCCTGAGGCAAGCGGTGATGTCAGAACAACCGCTTTAATCCTTGCAGCCTTCATCGAAGGTGTGGCGCTGTTTGGTGCGGTAATTTGTTTGCTGGCAAACGGTTAATTGCAAGTCGGCTCTGAACAGAGCGTTGCTTCATCGAATTTTCAGAAATTCAGATGGGGGTTTTATTTATTGATGATTAAAAAACAGCTATGGATAATCTGCTGAATCCGGATCCGGGGTTACTACTGTGGACCCTGATAGTTTTTATCTCCGTGCTTTTCATTTTGAAAAAGTTCGCGTGGAAACCCATTCTCTCCGCCCTTGATGAGCGTGAGCAATCTATTGAACGCTCATTGCATGAAGCGGAAAAAGCCCGTGATGAAATGGCGAAGCTGAAATCCGACAATGAAAAGATTCTTGCGGAGGCGAAAGAAGAACGCGGCAAAATCCTGAAGGAGGCGCGCGAAGTACAGGATAGAATGATTAATGAGGCGAAAGAAAAAGCGAGAGAGGAAGCCCACAAAATCGTGGAAAACGCCAAGCGTGAAATTGAGAACCAGAAGATGGCAGCCCTGACGGATGTGAAAAATCAGGTAGGATTGCTGGCGGTTAAAATTTCTGAGGAAATCCTCAAACGTGAATTGAAAGACAAGCAGGAACACGATAAGTATGTAGCCGGTATTGTTCATGAAATGAAGTTGAACTGAAATGCACTCGATTCGATTAGCCACACGATATGCCAAATCATTGCTTGACTTCGCGGTAGAAAAAGGGAAGTTGGAGGAGGTTTACCAGGACCAGCTTTATCTTAAAAAGTTGATGGAAATCAGCAGGGAATTCAGAGTGGTTTTAAGCAGTCCGGTGATTAGCAGTGACAAGAAATTAAAAATCATCGAATCGGTCACCAAAGGTAAGGTCGGAGAGTTGACCATGACTTTTTTTAAACTGATTACCCGCAAAAAAAGAGATGTTTTTCTGAAAGACATCGTGGATAGTTTCCTCCGGCAGTATGATGTATTCAGTGAAATCACGCAGGTTCGGCTCACCATTGCCGCGCCTATGGACAAAACCGAAATTGACAAGTTAATCAGCAAGGTGAAAGTGCAGGCGCAACTGAAAAATGTGAAACTCACTACCGAGATTGATGAAAGTTTAATCGGAGGATTTATTCTCCGATACGGAGATAAAAGATATGATGCCAGCATTTCGAAGAACCTGGGCATCTATAGGAAAGGACTCGAAAACAATGAGTATTTAAAAAATTTACGTTAACGCATTTTAAAAGCAAGATAAAATGGTAGAAGTAAAAGCCGATGAAATTTCTGCAATCCTGAGAGCGCAGCTTTCCGGCATCAAATCCGAAGCCGACCTTGAAGAGGTGGGTACTGTTTTGGAAGTGGGCGATGGTATTGCCCGCGTTTACGGACTCACAAAAGCGAGAGCCGGTGAGTTAGTGGAATTTGAAAACGGAGTTCGCGCGATTGTGATGAACCTTGAGGAAGATAATGTGGGTGTGATTCTCATGGGAGGTTCACAGGATATTCGCGAAGGCGTTTCCGTGCGCAGAACAGGAGTGATTGCATCCATCAATGTAGGGGAGGGCATGGTTGGTCGCGTGGTGAATACCCTGGGCGCACCGATTGACGGAAAAGGTCCGATTCAGGGTGAATTATTTGAGATGCCGTTGGAAAGAAAAGCGCCCGGAGTGATTTACCGCCAACCGGTGAAAGAGCCGCTTCAAACCGGTATTAAAGCGATTGACGCGATGATTCCGATTGGTCGCGGTCAGCGTGAGTTGATTATCGGTGACCGTCAAACCGGTAAAACCGCCATCGCTTTGGATACAATTATCAATCAAAAAGAATTTTACGACCGCGGTGAACCTGTTTATTGTATCTATGTGGCTTGCGGGCAAAAAGCGTCCACCGTTGCCAACGTAGCCAAAACATTGGAAGACCATGGCGCGATGGCATACACGGTGATTGTTGCAGCAACCGCTTCCGACCCGGCACCCTTGCAGGTTTATGCTCCTTTTTCCGGTTGTTCCATTGGTGAGTATTTCCGCGATACCGGACGTCCGGCATTGATTGTTTATGACGATTTGTCAAAACAGGCGGTATCTTATCGTGAAGTTTCGTTGTTGCTGAAACGTCCTCCCGGACGCGAAGCATATCCCGGTGACGTGTTCTATTTGCACTCCCGTTTGCTGGAACGTGCCGCGAAAATTATCGAGAAAGATGATATTGCAAAAAACATGAATGACTTGCCAGACAACCTGAAACCGATTGTTAAAGGTGGAGGTTCATTGACAGCTTTGCCGATTATCGAAACACAGGCGGGTGACGTTTCTGCATACATCCCCACCAACGTGATTTCCATCACCGATGGACAGATATTTTTGGAAACCAACCTGTTTAATGCCGGTGTGCGTCCCGCTATCAACGTAGGTATTTCGGTGTCACGTGTAGGTGGTAACGCCCAGATTAAATCAATGAAAAAAGTGGCGGGTACGCTGAAACTCGACCAGGCTCAATATCGTGAATTGGAAGCATTTTCCAAGTTCGGCTCCGACCTTGACCCTGCTACCAAAGCGGTGTTGGACAAAGGCGCGCGCAACGTGGAAATCCTGAAGCAGAATCTGCATTCACCCCTCGCGGTAGAAAACCAGATTGCTATCATCTATTGCGGTACGAAAGGTTTGTTGAGCAAAGTGCCGGTCAATAAAGTGAATGAATTCGAAAAAGAATTCCATCTGCAATTGGAAACCCGTTTCCGCAAAGAACTTGATTCATTGAGAGCCGGTGAATTTAAAGATGATGTGATAAAAACGATTGAGGGATTGGCAAAGGAGTTGGTAGAGAAGTTTAAAGGTTAAGAGTTGAAGTTTATCAAATATGCCTTCAAAATTTCTTAATCCATCTACTTAAATGTTTCATTTCAACTTTCAACATTAAACATTAGACTATAAACTATAAACCAGCATGCCCGGAGGTAAATTAAAAGAGGTCAGAACACGCATTCAGTCGGTCATCTCAACACAGCAGATTACCAAAGCCATGAAAATGGTTTCGGCTGCAAAATTGAGAAGGGCGCAGGAAGCGATTACACAGATGCGTCCATATTCTTTGAAGCTTTCTGAAATGCTGAGTAATATTCTCTCCGGGAATGAAGGTGATTTGCAGATTGAGTTTGCCAAAAAAAGGGAATTAAAAAGTGTTTTGATTATCCTCATTACTTCCGACAAAGGTCTTTGTGGCGGATTTAATACCAACTTGATTAAGCAAACCCGTTTTTTAATTCAGAATAAATATAAAGAACAGGCGAGCCGGGGGAAAGTAGAAATTATGACCATCGGCAGTAAGGGTTATGGTTATTTCAAAAAAGAGGCTTACCCGGTCAATAAAGATTTTCTGGGTTTGTTTTTCAATTTAAATTTTGAACAGGTATCCAAAGCTGCCGATTATGCCATGAATGGTTTTCTCAGCGGTAAATATGATTCGGTGGAGTTTGTTTACAGCCATTTTAAAAACGCTGCTACTCAAATTATCACCAATGAGCCTTTTCTCCCCATTCCGAAAATGGAATCAGTGAATGCGGAAAAAAACAAAAAAGTACCGGATTTTATTTACGAGCCTGGCAAGAAAGAAATCCTCGAATATCTTGTTCCAAAAATCCTTAAAACGCAGTTTTACAAAGCCGTACTCGACAATAACGCTTCCGAGCATGGCGCCCGCATGACTGCGATGGATAAAGCCACTGATAACGCCACCGAACTGCTGCGCGATTTGAAAATTTCCTATAACCGCGCCCGCCAAGCCGCCATCACCACCGAGTTGACTGAAATCGTCAGCGGTGCGGCAGCGTTGGATGGAAATTAAGATTGAATCTTTACTTATCAGCGAATCAGCGTTACGCTGCCTTTCAGCGCTTTGCGTGAATTGTCCATGAAGAAGGCTTCCACATAATAGACATACACGCCCGGCAGCATTAATTTACCCTTATAGGTGCCATCCCATCCGGTGTTGATATTGTTACTCTCAAAAATCTTTTCGCCCCAGCGGTCGAAAATTTTGAAGTTCAGCCGTGTGATGCCGGTGCCATAAACAAAAAACACGTCATTCACTCCGTCTTCATTGGGTGAGAACGCGTTTGGCACCCAAAGTCCGACTTCATAATCCAATTTCACAATCGCTGTGTTTTGCGCAAGACATCCGTTCGCATCAGTGACAACTAATGTATAGGTAATCGTTTCTTCCGGGCTGGCAATAGGGTTCGGACAATTCGTGCAACTGAGCGCGGTGACTGGCGTCCATCCATATTCTGGCGTACCCGTTCCCGGATTATCATTTTGATAAATGGAAGTCAACTGAACACTATTGCCAAACATGATGGTCGTGTCTGAAGGAATAACTTCCACTGTAGCGGCAGGAGGATTGTTCAAAGTAATATTCATCACCGTGTCGCATCCATCCACATCTGTAATCGTAATCAGATAATCACCCGCGGTGAGTCCGCTGGCAATGCTGTCAGACAGTGAATTACTCCATTGATAAGAATAGCCACCGGCAGCGCCTGAAACAATCAGCGTGATTTGCCCGTTGCTGCCGCCAAAGCAGGAAGGGTTGACGGTGATTTCATCCAGCACATACGGTTGTCCTGCTCCCCCAATTTCGAAAGAATTTTCAGCAATGCACCCAAGCTGGTCAATCGCTCTGACGTAATACATTCCGGTAGAAAGATTACGGGCGGTGTCGGTCGCTCCGGGAACAGGAGAAGTGAAATTCGCGTCAAAATACCATTGGTAAGTATAGTTGCCATTTCCGGCATCCGCCTGCGCGAACAAACTGCCATCCGTTACTCCAAAACAAAGTGATGCGCCAATTGGAAAGATATCTACAACCATCGAGTCCGGCTGATTGATAAAAGCGGTGGCAATCGAAGTGCAGCCTGCATTATCCGTCACAGTAACCACATATTCACCCGCGGCAAGACCTGTAACATTTGCGCCCTGCAATCCATTGTCCCATGCGAAAGTATAAGGAGGCACCCCTCCTGTTCCCGCTGCTCCGGCTGTGCCTTCATTACCCCCATAACAAGATACGTTGGTAGTATTTTGAATGTAAACCATCGGACCACCGGTGGAAACAAAAACATACCCGATATTTTCACAACCTGAAACAAGGTCGCTTACTGTAACAATGTAATTTCCTGGGTAAAGATTAGATGCAGTCTGAGTTTGTTGCGCATTTTGGTCATTCCATAAATAGCCATAACTGCCGCTGCCTCCGGTGACCGTAGCGGTAGCACTGCCTTCATTGCTGCAAACAGCGGGAATAGCGCTCATTGTAATAGAAGGGATTGAATAAACATTCACTGTCAGTGGCGCGAGGGTAGAACAGACACCAGACGGACTTAATCCGGTTATCAGAAAGTCAGTAGTTGCTAAAGGACTTATTGTGAAACTTGTTTGAGGTCCCTGCAATGTTCCGATACCGGGAATTACATTAAAACTGCTTGCTCCGCTCAATGTGATAACAGTAGATTCTCCCGGGCATAAATCAAGGTCACCTGAGAAGTTGACGGTCGCGCCTTCTTCTACAACCAAAGTAACCGAGTCAGGCAATGTCCATCCGCAGCAATCTGTCTCAACTTCCAGTTTGATAATGAAAGTGCCGACCGTATTGAAGGTCTGTCCAATCACATTTTGGGTGCTGTAAGTATTTGGATTTAATGCTCCGCCAAAATCCCAGGCATAATTGATACCGGGAGTGGGCGAAGTGAAATCCGCGATACTGCCTGAGCAAAGGAAATAAGTGCGCGGTGCAATCAACCGCGCGGTGCTGAGAATTTCAGGAAGATAGGTGCCGTTATCAATCGCGATGCGAACAAATCCTGAATACGTTTGATTGCTGTAAATAATATTTTTTCTGCCAACCGTAGCAAACGCTGTTGTAACATTCGCACCGGTCGGAGTTTGAGGAGTTGAATTGGTTCCGAAATTCCAATTGCCGGAAGCGGCAGCGGAAAATTCCATCGGGCGGTTGGCGCAGGAAATATTTTCAGCGAAAATAACAGGCTGTGCCGCGAAGTTGAAGTCATTGACACTTCCTGCACCCGGAGTAATGTTTTGCGGAACACCTCCATTGAGAATAGAAGCTGTTCCTCCTTCAGAAAAAATATCCCCATTGATACCCGGAGCGCCATCGCGCCCGCGCCCGCCATTACCACCTGCACCGCCATTACCGCCATCAGCGCCTTGAGGATTACCGCACACACAGGCACCGGTATTTGCGCCTGTTGCACCGGGTTGTCCGGGTGCACCGGGTTGTCCCGCTCCACCGATGCCTCCGTTTCCGGCAGTTCCTGAGTTGATGACTACATCTGTAAAATTTCCGGAGGTGCCGCCAAACAGGTAAACGCCAAAAGAGGCTCCACCACCAAAACCGCCACCACCGCCTAATCCACCGCCACCGCCATTACCGCCCGCTCCACCGGTGTTTCCGGCACAATCAATACAGACACATGTACCCCCTCGCGAACCACCGCCACCACCACCCCCCCCACCGCCAAATCCTGAACCTCCGTTGTCGCTTTGTGCCGTTGGGGTGAAAAAACCGGATGATGGTTGAGGTATAGCCGGAATATCACCGGGATTATAACTTGTCCCGTTGCCTCCGTTTTGTCCGGGAGTTCCGCTTGGCGGGCGTGAACTTCCACAGCAAAATCCACCGCTGCCGGTGTCTGTACCGGTGCCCCCTCCTGCACCTCCATTTCCTGCACCTCCATTGCCGCCCGGTCCTGGATTGCCGCAACCGTTTGCACCTGTTCCACCATTGCCGCCATTGCCTCCGCCTGCCGCGCCTCCGATTCCGGGTGGCGCTGCGCCATTCTCACCGGCTGAAGCGTTGCCTGCTGTGATTTGACAGCGAACGATTTCATAATCCGAACATGCGGTTAAATGCAATCCATACGTGGACATCCCCTCCTGACCGGTGGGTGTGCCGTCAGCCGTTGTAATGGTCAAATCCTGCAATCGCCAGAAAATTGCTCCGTTGGCATACAACGCTACGATGCGTTGCGCATTCGGTGGTCCTTCAGGATTGAGGTTGCTTCTGAAAATCGTTGTCGCCCCGGGCTGACTGGATTTCCGCCAGTTATTCGCGGGTTCAAATCCGCCTTCAATCGTCAGTAAACTTGAAATCGTCAATGGTTCATCAATCGTGTAAGTGCCGATTGCCATTTTAATCGTCAGATTATTGCATTGCGCCAATGAAACCGCGGTAACAATATCCGTGGGATCATTGGGCGATAATCCTCCTCCGCTGCCGTTAGGTGTTACATAAATATTGTTACAAACCTGTGGTGGAGGAGGCGGGCTGTATGTGATAAAAGCGGTGTCACTTTCCGTACATCCATACTGGTTGGTGGATTGTACCGTGTAGATTCCTGTTGCGGTTGGTGTGACAACGGTAGAAGTGGTTGTAGCTCCGTTGCTCCAAAGCAAATTAACACCGGGGTCAGTGGTTGCAGTCAATTGAATGGAGGCTCCGGCACACACCACCGCGGTTTTCGGGAATATCGAAACAGGAGAGGATGGACGAACGGTCACCCTAACCTGGTCTGCGGCAGCACAAGCGTCAGGATACGTTGCGGAAAGTGTATATACAGTTGTCACCTGCGGACAAGCTGTCGGATTCGGAATGTTCGAATTGGAAAGTCCGGAAGCAGGCGACCACGAATACACGACTCCGGCAGGGCGATTGAGTTCATCTAACTGAACACAACCTCCTTCGCAGATATCTAAGTCAGGACCAACATTGATGGGAGGATTAGGATTTGGCGTGACATTGATGGTGTAGGTGTAAGCATTTCTGCCAACTATCGGGCAAGCATCATCCACCACAGTAATGGAAAAATTATGAGAACCGATATCATTGGGAGTGGGCGTCCAGCAAAATGTTCCGTTTTGAAAAGGTGAGCCGGAAATATTAAATGATGCGCCCTGAATGCCGCCATTGTAGGTGAGTGTGGTAGTCTGACCGGCATCGGGGTCTATGGTGTTAATATCAAAACACAAGGGAAATCCCGCGCAAATGTTAATGGAATAATTCGTAGTGCCATTGATGCCTGAGGCGGTTGGTAAAATATTTGTGCAAGGCAGCACTACCAATTGCAAATCACGAATTGTGTATCCAATTAACACTCCGTTGCGGTATTCTTCAACTCTGACGGTTACCACAGCCTGCTGATTATTTCGTGCGTTGAACGTCATCTGTCCGGTTTGTGTATCAAAGCCGAAACCGGAATTGGTCAGCAAGGGATTGGTGGGTGTAAATCCCGATACATAAGGAATAAAAGTGGTACGGTTGGTCCGTGGCTGAATTAAAGAGTAAACCAATGAGTCGCCATCAATATCCACCGCGCCATGATTGTAATTAAAATCTTGATTGGCGCAAAAATAAGGAACCGGCAAGGTGGTAAACACCGGTGAATTATTGCACAAGCCATTGGTATTATTTATTCCGGCTTCAACATAAATATTCTGATTGCCCGGACTTGAAAGGTTGGTGATGGCATAATTCCGGCAACACAAAGTGTAACTAATTATCCAATCATTGCATTCCTGGGGTAAGGTATAAACACTGGAATAAATATATTGCTGAATACCGGGCAACGAACCACCGCTGCAGGAACTTTGGGGGAACTGAGCTGGACAAATCGGAGAAATTTCAGTAAAACTGATTCGGGAAAGATTGATGGTCGTGTTGACATTACAGGAGGCTGAAAATAAGTTGATACCTGCTGAAGTGGGAGCGCTCACTCCCACACAATCACGATAAAAATTCAACGTGAAACGATATTGATTTCCACCAAGACATTCATAACTCAGGTCAATCCCTACGGCATGTGTTGCGGAAACTTCTTTCCCAAGTAAAATCAATAAAATCAGAACAAGGGGTAAAAAAATTTTCCCGGAAAAAAAACTCATCATAGCTGTATGTCTGATTAAAAGTTGAATAGTAAGGATAACGAATTTAGCCAAAATAGGTTTTTGGGGAAGCTAATTCAACTAAATCAGAGAAAAGAAAACAGAATAAAGCCTCCTGAAGTTGTGAGGATAAACCTAAAACTTCGGGCAGAAATTCACGGGAGACATCAGCCGCTGTTCTTTCTCTTTGCCGTAGATGTAAATAACGGAAAGTTCAACCGCTCCCTGGTTGCTGCTGGCAACTCTCAGGTCAGAAACATTGATGTCATAACTTAAGCCTACTCTGATGCCGTCATATTCATAAGCCACCATGGCGATAAAAGCGTCATTATCAAAAATTCGATACCACGCACCCAAATAGAATGTATTAAATTCATTCAGCTTATAACCAAAAGCCATCCCGGCTGTGATTTCAGAAGCGGTGTTTTGTACCAAATACATGAAACCCGGAGTCAGGGAAACATGTTCGCCTACTTCAAAATCCACTCCGCCATGCGCTAAAAAACGCGGACTCAGGCGATTAACTTCCCCGTTTTGAGAAAGAAAATATTCTTTCGGTTTATGCAGGTGAAACATCGAACCGCCTATATATCCGTTGATGGTATTGGTAAATCTTCCCCTGAACAACAAGCCGATTGTGAAATCAGGATAAATGAAAGATGAACGGTCCACATTTTCCTGATTGGGCAATACAAATCCCAAGTCAGGGTCAAACTGAGATTCGAATGTCAGTTTTGTGAAATCAATCCTGCGTTGTGTGATGCCGAAATGCGCGCCTAAGGCAAGACTGTAACGGTTTTGTTCATCCAGCACTTTGTGATATGACGCACCCACCATCGCGGTGAAATTGGACAATGCCCCGGCTCCCGCCCTGTCATTAAACACCATCATCCCGATTCCCAGCCGGTCATACCTCAGTTTGTTACGAAGAATAGGCGCGTCCACCGAACCGGAATACGTGGTGTAAGAAGCCGATTTTAAAAAACTGAACCATTGATTGCGGTAGTTTGCCACCGCTCTCACTTTTCCGTTGAAACCTCCGGTCATCGCGGGGTTGAGCGTGAGTGGTGAAGCATAATATTGCGAAAAGTGAATGTCCTGACCGTAAGTTGCCGTGATTGCAAAAATCAGCGATACAAAAAGCGTGATTCTGAATTTCATAAATTTAATCGCATTTGGTTCCAATGCTCCCGGGGACTAAAGTTATAAAGTTCCCTTGTATTTTCAATGTTTATGAACAACAAGATTATTAAAAAAAGTAGATTTTAAAACGGTTTCAATGATTCATAAATTTTTGAAATCATTTTTTTGACAGAGAGTTATATTAAAAAACATTACTTTTAATCTGAAAATAAACTCATGCCGTTGAAAATTTTACAAATAAATCTGACGATATTATTTTTGGCTTGCTGCCTGTTGGCTTGCCAAAAAGAGGAACAGGAGAAAGCATCTTATCATGTAAAATACCATATCGGCTGCACCAATTGTATGGTAGTTTACATTTCAGATACCGCAGGAACACAAATCACCGAGCATCAACAAAACAGTGAGTGGACGTATAGTTTTTATGGACAGAAAGGGCAGAAAATTCTTTTACTTGCCTACAACACTTCCACTTTTCATCAAAGCGTCAATGTCAAAATCCATGTAAATGATTCGCTGCGCAAAGACAGAACTACTTATTGTCCTGTCAATGGCGTTTCATTCGCGGTGGATACGTTGAGGTAGTTTTTGGAAAATTGCAATTGCATTTTTTATGTCATACCGGACTTGTTCCGGCATCCCCATCTGTTTGTATTCAGCAGGGGATTCCGTCACGCCAGTATAGGCGGACGGAATGACAACTCCAAAGTATGCCCCCGACACTTTCCCACTCACCTCCTTCACACTTCTTTTTCTATCTTTGCCCGCAAAATTTCCGGATGCAACTTACCAAAGATAAATTCGCGGGCGAAGGATTGACGTTTGATGATGTGTTGCTCCTGCCGGCCTACTCCGAAATCCTGCCGCGCGAAACCGACACCTCCACCCGTTTCACCAAAGACATTCGCATCAACATCCCCATCGTATCGGCTGCCATGGATACGGTGACCGAGTTCCGCCTTGCCATTGCCATCGCGCAGGAAGGCGGCATTGGCATCGTCCACAAAAACATGAGTATCGAGCAGCAGGCGGAGCAGGTGCGCAGGGTGAAACGCTCCGAGAGCGGGTTGATTATTGACCCCATCACCCTTCCCGAAACCGCCATCATTGGCGAGGCGGTCGCCATCATGCGCGAGCATGGCATAGGCGGCATCCCCGTGGTGGACAAAAACGACACGTTGGTCGGCATCCTCACCAACCGCGACCTGCGCTTCGAAACCAATTTTTCAAAACCCGTTTCGCAGGTGATGACCAAAACCAACCTCATCACCGCCCCCGAAGGCACCGACCTCAAAAAAGCCGAAACCATCCTCAAGGAATACCGCATCGAAAAACTGCCCGTGATTAGCAAAGCCGGAAAGTTGGTCGGACTGATTACTTACAAAGACATCATCAAACTGCTGAGCTACCCCAACGCCTGCAAAGACAGCTACGGCAGGCTGCTCGCGGGCGCTGCCGTTGGCGTCACTCCTGACCTGCTCGACCGCGTTCACGCGCTGGTGCATGTAGGCGTGGATGTCATCACGCTCGACACCGCCCACGGTCACACCAAAGGCGTGATAAATGCACTCAAAAAAATCAAAAAGAAATATCCCGAACTGCAAGTGGTAGCCGGCAACGTGGGCACCCGCGAAGGCGCCAAAGCGCTGGCGGATGCGGGCGCGGACGCGGTGAAAGTCGGCATCGGTCCGGGTTCCATCTGCACCACGCGCGTGGTCACGGGCGTGGGCGTGCCGCAGCTCACCGCCATTCATGAAGCGTCACTTGGCGTGAAAGGCACCGGTATTCCAATTATTGCCGATGGCGGCATCCGCTACACGGGCGACATCGTGAAAGCGCTCGCGGCTGGCGCGGACACCATCATGGCAGGCTCCCTCTTCGCGGGCGTGGAAGAGTCACCCGGTGAAACGATTATTTACGAAGGCAGAAAATTCAAATCCTACCGCGGCATGGGCTCGGTCGAAGCCATGCAGGAAGGCTCCAAAGACCGCTACTTCCAGGACGTTGAAGACGACATCAAAAAACTCGTGCCCGAAGGCATCGTGGGCAGGGTGCCGTTCAAAGGCTCGCTGGCGGAAGTCATGTACCAATACGTGGGCGGACTGCGCGCGGGCATGGGCTACTGTGGTGCGCCCGACATCGCCACGCTCCAAAAAGCCCGCTTCACCCGCATCACCGCGGCTGGCGCAGCCGAGAGCCACCCCCATGACGTCTCCATCACCAAAGAAGCCCCCAACTACAGCCGCAAATAATCAAAGCGCTGTTGACCATTGACAATAGACTATTTGACTATTGACCAACATGGTGGCGCTTGCTTCGTACGACTATGCCTTTCTTTGATTAGCAGCGTTGCGCGATGTGAGTTCGTTACCTCCGGGCGATGAATAATTTTCCACTGATTTATGCAGTTTTTTTTCGGGCGAATTTCAAATCTGTATGATTTTAAGGTGAGAATTGCATTCATATATATTAATTATATTACGATTAACACTATCAGACCAATCAAGATCCAGAGAATAGCTTTTTTCATGGTAAACGATTTTTAAAGAATTTAATGCGTGTTTAAGGAATGTGTAAATTTTAATATTAATTGATAGCTTTCACAATAATATATTTCACATTCAACTAATTAAAATTCTTATAGTCTGTCATGAGGAGGATTTTTCGGGCGTTATATCATCCTAAACTGTATTTTTAAATCCGAATGAAAACCTACCCTATCACCATAACTCGCCTTAAAGTTGAAGAACTGCGCACCGTTCTCAATGAAAATTTTCATTTGGAATTGTCTGTCGAAGCCAAACAAAAAATACAAACCTGTCGCGAATATCTTGAAAGAAAAATCGCTGAACCGGGAATGCGATACTATGGCATCAACACCGGTTTCGGCTCGTTGTGCGATGTCGAAATCCCGGATGAACAGTTAGAGCAGTTGCAGGAAAATCTATTGCTTTCACATGCCTGCGGAATGGGGACGGAAGTGATGCCTGTAGTTGTGAAACTGATGCTTATTTTAAAGATGAAAGGATTGGCTTATGGCAATTCAGGAGTGAGAGTTGAAGTGGTAGAAAAACTGATTGAACTTTTTAATCATGAAATTTTACCGGTGGTGTGGGATACCGGATCGTTGGGCGCTTCGGGCGACTTAGCGCCATTGGCGCATCTGTGTTTGCCGCTTATTGGCAAAGGCAGTGTGAACTACAAAAGTAAAATCATGCAAGCTGAAGAAGCTTTGAACCAAGCGAATGTGCAGCCGCTCAAACTGAAAGCGAAAGAAGGATTGGCGCTAATTAACGGAACACAATTCATGAGCGCGTGGGGGTGTTGGTCAATCTTGGAGTCGCAGCGCGTTGTGCTATTAGCCGACCTCACAGCCGCCATTTCCATTGATGCTTACAACTGTCAGGACGCTCCGTTTCATGTTTCCATCCAAAAAGTGCGTCCGCACTTAGGACAAATCGAATCGGCAAAAAATGTCTTGGAGTTTTTGAAAGGCAGTGAAATTTCACAACAGCAAAAACATAATATTCAAGACCCATACTCTTTCCGATGTGTGCCGCAGGTGCATGGCGCGGTGCGCGGAGTGATTGAACATGTCGAACAAGTATTTGAAACCGAAATCAATTCCGTGACGGACAACCCGCTGATTTTTCCGGATGAAGATAAAATACTTTCGGGCGGTAATTTTCATGGCGAGCCGCTCGCGCTGGCAATAGATTATCTCGGTATGGGCATGGCGGAACTTGCCAGCATTTCCGAGCGCAGAACTTTTCAACTTGTTTCCGGAAAAAGAGGATTGCCGCCTTTCCTCATTGAAAATTCAGGCTTGAATTCCGGCTTGATGATTCCGCAATATACCGCAGCATCCATCGTGAGCATGAACAAACAATTAGCCACCCCCGCCTCGGTGGACACAATCACTTCTTCTGACGGACAAGAAGACCATGTGAGCATGGGCGCTAACGCGGCAGTAAAATGCTATAAGATTGTTTATAATATTGAAAAAGTGCTTGCCATCGAATTCATGACCGCGATGCAGGCATTAGATTTAAGAAAACCTCTGAAAAGTTCCCCGCTGATAGAAAATTTTAAATCACAATATCGTAAGGTGGTCCCCTTCTTAGATAAAGACCGATACCTGTATGACGATATTCAGGTGACGGTGGATTTTATGAGGGGGATTAAGATATAGAACAGAAATACAAGGATTATCAACCGACACCTTCAATCAAAAATCACAAAGTCTTGCTTAAATCCACTTCTAAATTTAATGAATGAAACCGGATGATTTTAGAAGCCTTGCCCAATGATTTGTATTTCCCTTTTTCTAAAATAAAACCATAAGTGTTTTTCTTCATCGGGTCAACGTACCACAATTCTTTCACGCCACAGCGTTCATAAACGGCTTTCTTCTTCACGGTGTCATGTTCGATGTTGCCCTTGCTGAGAATTTCTATCACCAAATCGGGCGCGCCTTCGATGCCCCTGTCACTCAGGATGGACGCGTTTTCATTGGAAACAAAAATGATGTCGGGCTGAAAGGCATTCCGGTCTTCTTCCAGAAAAACATCTATCGGGGCTGAATAAACCGCGCCTTTTTCATTTTCCTTTAAATAATTATAGATTTCATTGGAAATGAACATCGAAATTTCCTGATGTTTTCTATTTGGGGCTGGACTCATAAAAAGTTGATTTTCCACCACCTCGCAAAGAGTGCCTTCGGGAAGTATTTCAAACACTTCCATCGCAGTGCGGGGAGGGGGAATATAGACAATTTGTTCTTTCATGGTTCTAAAATTAGAAAAAAACTGAAAACAGGGTTTTCATCAATTATTTCTGAAACTCACTCCCCCTTCCATCATTTTCGGGTAATAAAAGTCGAAGTAAATTTTGACAAGACTGAAAATGACAATAAATACAAGGAACAATATTTCGGGGAAAAAAAGATTGAACAAAATAAAAACAAAACCACCCAGGATGACGGCAAACTGCTGGATGAAAATACGGCTGTAGGGCTGTGACATGAGTTGCGCCAGGCTGGTGGTTTTAAAATCACCGGATAACATGAAATCCATCGCATAGCTAATCGCTTGGCTCATGACTAATCCTGCCAAAGCAATGCTCGTTTCAGCACTAATAAAGTGCATTAAATTATTGAACAGATGAAACGGGCTTTTAAAATCCCTGATGACAAAACCTGTTAGCGCAAAAAAAATTCCGGTTTGAATAAACACGAAAAAAAAATAATGGAACAGGAAAAAAGGAATCAAAACGAAACCTGACGCGCTGGCGGTGTCTATATCAGGTTCCCTTCGGATTGCCACATCGCGGTTGGTAAAATAAACGGTCAGCATTTTCAAAACAGTGAACAATCCGACTAAAATGGTTTCGAAGATGTAAAAAACAAAAACGGACACCGGCTCCCACCCGAAAAACAAAACGCCCCCGAGCGGAATCAGATTTGCAACAATGAGCGTTCCTCCGGAAAGATATCCTGATTTTATTTTTTTCATTCCGATATTATTTTTTCAAGGGATTGCCAAAGTCGTTCTGCTGTTTTATCCCAACTAAAAAGCTGCTTTTGCCGGTTTCCTTTTACGCTCAAATCATTTCGGAGTTGCTCATTGAAAGCCAGCTTATCAAGAGCTACCGCAATTTCACTCACTGAGTCGGGATTGATGAGCAAAGCTGCATCACCCGCCACTTCGGGCATCGAACTCGTGTTGGAAGTAATCACAGGCGTTTCACAATTAAACGCTTCAATAATCGGAATGCCAAATCCTTCAAACAAAGAAACATACGTCAAGGCAAGCGCGCCACTGAGCAGGCAAGCCAAATCTTCCGAGGACAAATGCCCCGTAAAAACCACATCATTTTTAGATTCCATCGAATTGTAAACATGCAGCGCTTCTTCAAACTTCCACGCTTTTCTGCCTGCAATCAATAATTGAACATTGCTTTTGTTTTTCTTTTTAAAAATTTCAAACGCGCGAAACAGGTTCGCGATATTTTTCCGGGGTTGAACTGCTCCGGAATAGATGAAATACTTTTCACCGACATTGAATTTTTTTCTGGCAGCCGCTATCGCTTCTTCTGAATGAGGCTTGTAAACATCTCGCGCGCCATTGTGCACCACGTCTATTTTAGCCGCGTCAATTTGATAAGTTTTAATGATGTCCTGTTTTGAAAATTCCGAAACGGTGGCGATGCGCTCAGCGCGTTTCGCATATAACGGAGAGTAATGCTGCAGATATTTTTGATGCGCCCAACTGTTGTGTCCGGGATAATGTTCAAAGGCAATATCATGAATCACTAATAATGTTTTCACATTTGTATTGAGTGATAAAAACCCGTCAGGAGAAAGAAAAAATTTTGCATTCGTTTTTTTCAACGCCTGCGGAACCGCCTGTTCAAACCACCAATACCACAGCAACGGATGGCGTGATTGCGGTTGCAGAATCATTGGCGTGATGTTATTTGAAAAAATAAATTCATCCGGAAATTTCCGGTCGAAGAAAAAAAAGAATTGATGCTCCGGGTGGCTGCGCGTGATGCGTTTCAGAGTTTCATAAGTAAACCAGCCGATGCCTTCTAATTTGTCC
This sequence comes from Chitinophagales bacterium, assembly GCA_041748615.1. Lineage (GTDB taxonomy): Bacteria > Bacteroidota > Bacteroidia > Chitinophagales > CAIOSU01 > JBGTCY01. Next base: position 35,579 of record JBGTCY010000015.1, on the reverse strand, counting down.
TTTAATAAAAAGCGGGTGTTGATGGCGATGTTCAAGAAAATAAATTTATAAAGTAGCTGCCGGGTTGATTAATTTTTTTTGCGCATTTATTTTAATTTCAAAACTGCAACCTTACAGCAGCATATCCCGCTCCCAATTCCCAATCTAATATGGAAGCTTTACCGACTTTGATACCTGTCACTTTTTTCATGTGATTGACTAACCGGTGAAATCCATAAGCATTCAATCCCAAACCGGCAAGCCCGGTGATAACACCCATGCTCACCAACACTTTTTTTGATGTGGCTGTAACGCTTTCAGTCGTTGTAATCGGAATTTCAAGAGTATTAACCGTATAGTATCCTGTAGTGTCAACTTTCAATTTATCGCTGATGAGCATTCCTGAAGTAGTCATCACCGCGCCTGCCACCATTACCCCGGAGCCAATCACAAAATAGCGGGTGGTTTTTTTGAGGTCGGTGGAAAACTCATTGACATCGGCAAGAATTTCTTTCACCTTGTCTTTGCCTTTGTCAAAAATTTTGATACGCTCGCCTTTTTCAGTGATACCGTAAAGCCCGTCAGCAAGTTCTTCAAAACGAACGACTTTATCGGGTTTCAGTTGCGCTAATGATTCAAACGAAAGGTGAATCATCGAAAACAGAAATAATGAAAAGTAAAAACAAGTAGCTGCATTCATAAACATTGAATTTTAATTATTTAAGATTACGAAATCCTGCTCCACTGCTTTTCCCCAACATTTTTTTCAGCCAATAAAAATCGTTTTAGCGGTGCATTGTCCGGCTGTTCAAGGTGCGGGTCGTTGTTGAGTAATTCCTGCGCCACATGTCGCGCTTCTTTCAGGACGGCATTGTCGCGTACAATGTCGGCTAATTTCAAATTCAGAATGCCGCTTTGCCGGGTTCCTTCAAGGTCGCCCGGTCCACGCATTTTCAAATCCACTTCGGCAATTTCAAATCCGTCATTGGTTTTCACCATCGTATCAAGACGTTGCCTGCCTTCGCGCGAAAGCTTGTGTCCGCTCATGAGAATGCAGTAAGACTGGTCAGCGCCCCTGCCCACGCGCCCGCGCAACTGATGCAACTGCGACAAACCGAAGCGCTCCGCGTTTTCAATCACCATCACCGAAGCGTTCGGCACATCCACACCCACTTCAATCACGGTTGTGGAAACCATAATGTGTGTTTCGCCACGAATGAAGCGCTGCATTTCAAACTCCTTATCTTCGGGCTTCATCTTGCCATGCAACACACTCACATTATATTGCGGCAAAGGAAATTCGCGCGTTATCACCTCGTAGCCATCCATCAGATTTTTTAAATCCATTTTCTCCGACTCTTCAATGAGCGGATACACGATATATACCTGTCTGCCGCGCGCGATTTCTTTTTTTAAAAAACCAAACACCGCGAGCCGCTTGCTCTCGAAAGCATGTTTGGTGAGAATAGGTTTTCTGCCGGGCGGCAGTTCGTTGATGATTGATACATCGAGGTCGCCATACACCGTCATAGCGAGTGTTCGCGGAATCGGTGTCGCTGTCATCACAAGCACGTGAGGTGGGTGCTCGTTTTTCTCCCACAGGGCGGCACGTTGCGCCACGCCAAAGCGGTGCTGCTCGTCAATCACGACCAACCCCAGGTTGTGAAACTGCACATCACCCTCAATCAGCGCGTGGGTGCCGATGAGGATTTGAATATTTCCTTCCGACAGTTCTTTTAAAATCTGCTTGCGCATTTTGCCTTTCACAGAACCGGTTAGCAACGCTGTGTTCACATCCAATTTATTCAGCATCGCTGCGATATTGCGGGCATGTTGCTGCGCGAGAATTTCCGTAGGCGCCATGATGCAGGTCTGAAAACCATTATCAATTCCCATGAGCATAGTCATCAACGCGACTATCGTTTTGCCGCTGCCTACATCACCTTGCAAGAGGCGGTTCATCTGTTTTCCGGAGAGCACATCCTGCCGGATTTCTTTCAGCACTTTTTTCTGCGCGTTAGTCAATTCAAATTTGAGATGCTCGTGATAAAATTGATTAAAAATATCTGCGATGTTTTTAAACACAAATCCCCGTGCGGTTTCCTGCCTGCCTACTTTCAGTTGTAAAATCCGCACCTGCGTTAGAAAAAGTTCTTCGAACTTCAGCCGCACGGTCGCTTTTTCGCGCAAGTTGTCATCTTCGGGACGGTGGATATACCTGACTGCATCATAGCGCGAGATGAATCTGTATTTTTCCAGAACGGAAGCCGGCAGATTTTCGGGAACATCCGGTATCGTTAATTCCTCCAGCAGCGAACTGATGATTTTCAGGATGCCGCGACTGTCCAGTCCTTTCATTTTCAGCTTTTCAGTGCTGGGATACACGGGTTGCAATCCCGTTGATTTTTCAAAAGTTTGTGGCGTTATCGCTTCTATATCCGGATGCACGATATTTAACTTGCCATTGAAAATGGAAGGTTTTCCAAACACTAAATATTCCACACCTGCTGTCAATCTGCCTTTAATCCATTTCACTCCCTGAAACCATACTAATTCAATTTGACCGGTTTCATCCCGCAGATAGGCGACTAAGCGCTTGTTGAATTTCACACCGGCTTCTTCAATGTAAGTCAGCTTGCCTTTGATTTGCACATGCGGCATTTCTTCGCTGACGGATTTGATGGGTAAAATCTTAGTGCGGTCAATGTAGCGAAAAGGAAAATGATTAAGCAGGTCATTGGCGTTGAAAATCTGCAATTCCTTTTTCAGCAGGTCGCCCTTGAGGGGACCCACGCCTTTCACATATTCAATGGGACGGTCTGGAAGGTAAGGCAATCCTGAAAGTTTTTGTTAAAGATAAAGACTGACAGAATATAAATTCTTTGTGCTTTCTTAGAATAACTTTTATGTTCTAATTTTTTTAGGTATGAAAAAGAAATTAACAGCAAAGCATCTATTTAAAAGGGAAAGACAAGTCTGCAATTAAAATGCTTACTTCACCGCCACCGCGTCAATCTCGATTTTAAAACCATAGTTCAATTCGTTTACCGGAATCACGGCTCTTGCCGGTTTCGCGTCACCGAGGATGCGCGCATACACGTCATTTATCTGTCCCCATAATTTGATGTCGGAAACATAAATTGTCATTTTCAGGACTTTGCTCCAATCGCTTCCCGCTGCTTTTAAGATTGCCTGAATATTCAGCAGGGTTTGTTCCGCCTGCTCTTCGATTGAGCCATTCACCTTTGTGCCATCCGGCTTAAACGGTAATTGTCCGGATATAAAAATTAAATCAGCGAAAACGGTTGCCTGGGAGTAATGTCCATTTGGTTGAGGAGCATCTTTTGTAGAGAGATATTTAATTTCCATTGATTGAAATTTGAAAATATAACATATTTGATAATAGTCAATTTGAAAAATAATCGCGTGATTATTTTTACAAAAATTTTTTCACAAAAAAATAATCACCATGAAAAAACTACTTCTTATTTGTATGGCAAACATCGTTGTTTTGACATGCTTTTCACAATTTGAAAAAGGGGAAATGTTATTAGGCGGAACATTATGTATCGGGGCTGATGGCTCTAAGCAGGTAAACGGACCAGATGAGTTAAAAGGTCCGAAAGATTTTGAATTTAAGATTGTCCCCAACTTTTATTATTTTTTAAATGAAAGGTTGAATGTGGGCGGTGGTGTTGGTTATAGTTACAACGCCACCACGACCTATCAATTTGATTTAGACGGAGAACAGGTTGGCATAAAAGACCGTAGCAGCGGACCGGGAATATTTGCAGGCGCGAATTACTTTCTTGGCGTTGGAGAGAAGAAAATAGCGGGTTTTTATGGAGGGGTGCAAGTTGGTTTTTGGAGCGGAAGAAGTACTGAGGAATCTTATAATCCCATTACAGACGAAATTATTAAAAGCGACCCCTTTAAATACAATTCTTTTTCAGTGAGCGCTTTCCCGGGAATTTTTTACAGACCTACAGATTGCTTAGTCTTTCAATTAGGATTAGGCGGATTTGGATTAAACTATAATCACTATACTGATAAATATCCGAATGATACTAAAGAGACAAACAGTTATTTCAAATTAGGCGGCAACACCAATGAAATCTGGAAAATGAGGGGCACTACGGTTGGTGTTTCCTATATTTTTGGCGGAAATAATAACTAAGTAATGTTGTCAAAATAACATGCCCAAGTTGTGTTATCCGCTATCAGATTTTAGACTTTAGATGTTAGACACCTGTAGGAATTTATTCTGAAAATGCACCTACTCTTCAGGTTTAAATATTTTTTGAAAACGCCCCGGATAATATATACCGGGGCGTTTTCATTTTTTACTAAAAATCTTTTTTAAAAATGCGTATTTCAACGGGCATCAACCAAATCTGAGTGTTTATCAAGACTATGTGCAAATTTTGAAACAGAGGTTATTCAACTGAAACCGCCCAAATCTTTATCTTTGTTGTAAACTATAAAAAAAAATGAAATTTGTTGTATCAACCTCAACATTACTCAAACAATTACAACTCATCAGCGGTGTGATTGGAACGAGCTCAGTGCTTCCTATTCTTGAAGATTTTTTGTTTGAAATAAAAAACGGAAAACTCACTTTGTTTTCTACCGACCTGGAAACCTCCATGTCCACGGTATTGGATGTGGATGCAAAAACCAACGGAAAGGTCGCGATTCCAGGAAAGATTTTATTGGACACGCTGAAAACATTCGCGGAACAACCGCTGACTTTTGATATTGATGAAAAAACTTTTGCCGTTGAAATCACCTCTGATAACGGTAAGTTCAAATTAGCGGGCGAAAACGGGGATGACTTTCCGAAAATCCCCACTCCTGATAAAGTCACCGAGGTGAGTATGCCTTCCTCCGTGCTGAACAACGCGATTGCCAAAACGCTGTTTGCTGTGAGCAACGATGATTTGCGTCCTGCCATGACCGGTGTCCTGTTTCAGTTTGACAGCGAAGGCGCTGTGTTTGTCGGGACGGACGCTCACAAATTAGTTCGCTACAAGCGATTGGATGTCAGCAGCTCAAAGGCGGCTACTATCATCATTCCCAAAAAAGCGTTGAATCTTTTAAAAACTTCATTACCGGCTGAAACTGTGGATGTGAACATATCATTTAATAATTCAAACGCCTTTTTTAAATTCGATTCCATCAGCCTGATTTGCCGGCTGATTGACGCGCGCTACCCTGATTATAATGCCGTGATTCCAATTAACAGTTCAAGCAAATTGAGCGTAAGCCGCAATGACTTGCTGAACTCCATGCGCAGAATCGCGATTTTTTCAAACAAAACAACCAATCAGGTGATGCTGAAAATCACCGGCAGCGAGTTGACGCTCTCCGCGCAGGATTTAGACTTTTCCAACGAAGCCAGCGAGCGACTCACCTGTACTTACGAAGGAGAAGATATGGAAATCGGTTTTAATGCAAAGTTCCTTGTGGAAATGCTGAACGTACTTCAAACCGAAGAAGTGATTTTCGAACTTTCGGGTCCCTCCCGAGCGGGTATTCTGATACCTTCGGAAAAAGAAGCCAATGAAGATATTCTCATGCTGGTGATGCCGGTGATGGTGAACGCGTAATTGCCCTCTTGACGTTCGACTTTATTCTTTCTGCAAAACAGAACTGAAATAAGTTCTATAATCACTTACAAAATAAAACTTACTAAAAAGTTGTCGTTTTTAAGCAACAAAAAACTATTCTCAAAAAACAAATAATATTCAATTCTAAAATATCAAAACAAAAATCAATCCGCACAATGTTAAGATGGTTTGAAGTTTTTTTTATTATAATTTATTGTGATTTGCTTATTGTAATTTGTAATTTCCTGTCCGTCCGGCTTTTTCGGGGGTAAAAAAATAAGCGCTTAGTTACTTCTTCTTCGGCTTCTTCTCAATCTCCGATTCTTCGCCAAACCGCTGGTCTTCATAAATTAGTTGGGCGTCTAACTCACCCACAACTTTGAATTCTGTTCTGCGGTTGTTTTGGTGGCAGGAGCAATCGCTCACGTTGTCCTCCGGGCAATCGGAATACTGGCGGCAATCTTCAAGATGCCGGGTTTCGCCATAGCCTTTTGCCTTGAGGCGTTCTTTTTGAATTCCTTTTGTAATGAGGTAATTCACACAACTTTCCGCCCGCTTTTGAGAAAGATTGAGGTTGTACTGGTCGCTTCCGCGCGAGTCCGTATGCGAGCCGATTTCAACGATAATTGTTGGATTTTCAAGCATCAGGTTGTACAGCGTATCCAACTGCAATTTCGCTTCCGGTCGCAAGTCCCATTTATCGAAATCATAATAAATATTGCGCAGGCGGTATTCTTTATCCAACACGAATCGCCTCAACGGAATGTCCACTGTCAATGTATCTGATTTTGTGAGGTTGTTTGTATTGAATGTTTCCGAATGCGTGAGATAACCCTCCAGCGAGCCGGCTACGCGGTATGACTTGTCCATGTTGAGCGGAAAAAAATATTCCTTTTTCCCGAAGAGCGAATCCTCACCAACCTGGATATTTTGCAGAATACCTTCCCCGCTTTCCAATGATAGCGTCACCCGCGCTTTGTCTAAGGGTTTTTTACTTTCATCGTCTTCATCATAGACTATTCCTGTGACAGCCACATAAATCACTTTCAGATATTCAAAAGCAAAAATATCATCACAACAAGTCTCTCCACGAATCGAAATGATGCCGGGTCTGTTTGAAACGAAATAACCCATCCTGCCATCATCGTTGATGCGAAAATACATATCATCGGTACTCGAGTTGATGGGATATCCGATATTGTTCGGTTCCGTCCATTTTGCAGCGCTGCCCGAAGATTGGAAAATATCATATCCTCCCATGTTCACATGCCCGTTGGAACTGAAATAAAGTGTTCCCGATACCGGGTCAACAAACGGAGTGGCTTCATCACGGTCAGTATTAATTTTCGCGCCCAGATTTTTAGGCTCACTATAATCTTTTTTAGCAAGGTTGATTTGCGAATACCACAGGTCCAATCCGCCTTTTCCACCGGGGCGGTCTGACGCGAAATAGAGTATTTCCGTTCCTTTTTTCAGCGGTGCGACAAACGGATGCGTGGTGGTATGTTCCGGAAAATTAATTTTCGTTCCGAGATTTTCAGGCTCGCTCCAGGCGCCTTCTTTCCATTCGCTCACGAAAATGGAGCACAAAATTTTGCCGCCTTTTTTGAATTCACCGCAGCGGGTAAAGTAAAACCTGTCGCGGTCAGGCGAAAAGGCGCCATTGGCGACATGAAATCCGGGAGCATTGAATTTTCTAAATACTTCCGCTTCGCTGTATTGATGTTTTCCCCTGATGGTTGCCGTATAAAATTTAATGAAGTAATCATTGGCAACATCCTTTCCGTCAATAACGATGACGGTGTCTGTCGGCAAAGACGCAAAAAGTAAAGTTGTATCATCCCATAAAATCGGTGAAATATCGGTGTATGCTGAATTGATGTTTTTATTCAAGTGGTGTACATTGAGCTGCAAAGGATTTTCAATTAACTGAAGCGCGAGGTCACAGCCTTTTGCCTCCACTTGCGCCCAGCTTTTTAAATGCTGGTCAGCGCCCCGATAGCTTTTTCTGAAATCATCAAAAATTTTTTTCGCCTCATTATACTTACCGTTCATTTTCATCATCAGCGCTTTCCAATAAGCCGCTTGGGCAAAATCAACCGGGTTCATTTCATAAACATTGCTGTACCATGTTTCCGCTTTTTTATAATCGCGGGCTATCCTGTATGATTCGGCAAGCATAAAAGCAGTCGCCACATTTTCGGGCGTTTGCGTCATGATTTCTTCCAGCAAATCACTGGCGGCATAGATATTTCCCTGCGTCATCATTTTGTTTGCCGCTTTCAGATGTTTTTTCGCTTTGAATTTTTTCGGCTTTTCTTTCTTAGGCTTTTCCGGCTGAATGGTATCCATTTCGGTTTGTGCGAAAGCAAAAAAAATGAGGAATGAAAAAGTGAAAATTAAAATGAAACGATACACAATAAAATATTTTATAATTAAAAACTCGTCTTCTTTGATGAAAATATTAAAACCTGCTATTCTTCAATAGTTATTGCTCAAACATTCAACTCACAACCTCGGACAAGGCACTAAAATCGGAGCGTCAATCTTTGTGATTTTTCCAATATACATCAGCGATATTTCAAATGCTCCACGATGATTGCTCGCTGCCTGCAAAGGTGAAGTATTGACATCATAAGCCAGCCCCAGCCGGATGCCGCGATGTTCTACGCTTGCAGACACGATGGCTGCATCATCCACCCTGTACCATCCGCCCAAACTCACAATTGTGTTATTCGCATCTTTAAAATGATATTCGCCCGCTGTACCGAAATTGATTTGTCGCGCTTTATTCTGGTGCATGAAAAGCAGATTGGGAGTGATGTAGATTTTTTCCGTCACCTTCACATTGAGTCCCGCGTGACCAACCTGTCGCATGTGCACGCGATGGTCTCTGCCCAGAAATGATTCTTTTGGTTGTGTAAGATGAAACAGTGTTCCTCCCGCAAATACGCCTAACCTGCTTCCGATTTTAGAACTCCAGAGCAACCCTGCGGCAAGGTCAATATAATTGATATTCGAACCGGTAAAATTTTCCTGGTTGGATAATGTCAGGTCAAAGTTGCCGTCAGTATATTGTGAGGGAAAGGAGAGGCTGTTAAACTCCAATGAGCGCTGCACAAAGCCTCCCTGGATTCCCAATCCCAAAAAATGTTTTTTATTTTTCCCCAGCGATTTGTGATAGGACATGTTTGCCATGATGCCAAGCAGGCTGAGATTGCCGTCACCGGCTTTGTCATACACGATGGAACCGCCCACGCCAAACACATCTTTGATTTTATTTTCGAGCAGACGCATGTCATAGGATGCTCCGTAAGTTTGGTAGGGAGTGGTGACGCTGCGCCATTGATTGCGGTAAATGCCGGTGATGCGGTAAGCGCCATCATGAAAGCCGGTAAATGCAGGATTGAGCGTTAAGGGTGACGCGTAAAATTGGGAGAAATGAATGTCCTGACTTTTTGATTGATGAAAAGCGAAAACGGAAAACAGGAGCGATAAGAAGAGTTGATAAAATTTCATGTCGAATGGAATGGTATAAAAGTAAGAAATTTTATACACGAAAATTTCCGGGAGATAAAAAAAGGGCGGTTGATTTTTTATTCAACCGCCCTTTGAAGGAATTTAAAAATCCCGGCTTAAAAACGAGGACAATATTTTACATTAGATTTCTTTTTGAAAGCTCCGACATGAATCGCGGATACCTCAAACGCGCCTCTTGAGTTGGTAGCGGCAGTCAGTTCGGAAAAGTTAAGGTCGTAAGCAAATCCAAAGCTGAAACTGGAATAGTCGAAACGGGTTCCAAGTATCAAAGCGTCACTGGCAATCGCTCTGTCTTCTCCGCGAACAATTCTGTAAGAGGGTCCAATATAGAACGCGTTGCCATCGGCTGAGTTGGGTTCAAATAAAATTTTAACGTACGTTCCGATTTGGGTTTCAAAAGCAGGTCCCTGACTCAGAATCAATAAACTGGGTAAGAGGTCAAGATTGCTGCCGATGGGAACTTGCAAACCGGCAGTACCGCTGATTCTCATAAATAAATTGGCATCCGCTCCTTCAAAAAATGATTGATTCGGACGATTCAGATGAGCGACCGCGACACCAGCCCAATAGTTGGTTCTTTTCTTTGGAAATGAATACCAGAATAATCCGGCTCCCAAATCAAAGAATGTGAAATTGTCATTACCGAAAGTTTCACCGCTCACAATATTGGGATTGAAACCTGTGCCGTCAAACTGGCTGCCGAAGCGCAGGTTGGCATAGTTGATACTTCTGTATCCGATACCCGCCTGAAATCCGGCATTCAAAAAATGTTTTCCTTCATTATCAACGGCTTTCAAATATGAAAAGGAAAGCGCGACATTGTTGGTGCCAAATTCAGATTCTCCGGCTTTGTCATTCATGAAGGTTATGCCCACGCCAAAAGCATCATGCTTGCTGCTGGGCACCGGAAGACGTAAATCAAAGGAAGCCGAAAAAGTCCTGAACATCGGAACTGATTCGTTTTTCAAAATACTTCCCCACTGGCTTCGGTAAATCGCGGTGAGGCGATAGTTACCGCTGAATACTCCTGTCATCGCAGGGTTGATATTCAACGGACTTGCATTGTACTGGGAGAAGTGAGGGTCCTGAGCGGATGCACCAAAACTGAGCATCACGGCAAGAGCGAGGATGAGTGCTGTTTTCATTTGTGTTTTCATGATACCAAATATAAAGGGTTTTTTCGCTTATTTATAAATTGTTACACTGCCTTTGATTTGTTTTTCCTGTCCGTCTTCAAATATAGCTTCAACATAGTAAACATACACGTCAGAAGCTAATTTTTTTCCGCGATACGTACCATCCCATCCCTCGCCCGGATTGTTTGTTTCAAAAACCTTTTCTCCCCAACGGTTGAAAATCCTGAAATTTACTGATGCGATAGAAACTCCATAAACATACAAAAAGTCATTCACGCCATCACCGTTTGGAGAAAATGCGTTTGGCACTAAAACAATCAAATCATTCGCAACTTCAACTATCACTTTCTCTGAGAATGGACAATTATTTTCATCAAAAACCGTCAATTCATAGGGCGTGGTGATGACAGGAGAAGCTATCGGGTTGGGACAATCCGTACAACTTAATCCGGTAGCCGGTTCCCATGAAAAACTGTAAACTTGATTTGCCGGACTGATAATCGGGTCAAGCTGTGTTTCCTGTCCTAAATTTATCTGCACTGATTCCGGGTTAAAAGAAACGGAAACCGTATCAAACGCTATTAAAGAAACTGTGGTGTCCGCATCACATCCCCTGTCATCAGTTAATTCAATCCTGTAAGTACCTTCCTCCAGTCCGGTGAAAAGCGGTGATGACGCTGCATCTGTTCCATTGATTGAATAATAATAAACAGGAGTGCCGCCACTTGCTGTCAATGTGATTACACCGGTTGACGCTCCTGCGCACGGACGGGTAATTTCGACATTGGTGATGACAATAGCCGAAGGCTCAATGATGGTAAAAGAAGTTGAATCAACACAATTATTTTGGTCAGTGATTGTAACGCTGTAATCACCGGATTGCAAAGCGCTGACAGCATTCCCGGAAACTCCCGGCAGATTCCACTGATAGGAATAGGATGGAGTTCCTCCCGTTACATCCACTTGCGCGCTTCCGTCATTTAAACCGTTGCAGGATACATCCAATGATGTTGAGACAATAGCAAGAGCGGCAGGTTCATTTACTTCAACCGTATCCACTTCTATGCATCCGTTCACATCTTCTACGGTGACATCATAAACAGCGGCACTTAATCCCGTGATGGAGTTCCCTGGCATCAGGTTACTCCATTCATATTGAAATGGCGCGGTACCACCGGAAATAATAGTGACAGTTGCAGTTCCATCCGATGCGCCAAAACACAATGCGTCCGTTGCCGAAGATGATAAAACAATTTGAGACGGCTCGCCAATAGTAAGCGTTGAGTTGATGATACAACCGGAAGTATCGGCAACAGATAATACAATTTGTCCGGCAGGCAATCCAGAAGTAGTTGCACCAATTCTCGGAGGAGCGGTGTTCCAGGTAAAAATATAATTCACGATGTCACCCATGACTGATGCGCTTGCGCTGCCATCGGTTCCGTTAAAACAACTGACATCAATCGTTGATACAATAATTCCAAAACTATCAGGCTCAGTGATGATGGCTTGTTCGGTGATAAAGCAATTTCTGCTGTCCGTAATTGTCACTGAGTAATTGCCGGCAGGAAGATTGTTCGCGGATGCCTGTGTCTGATTGTCATTGTCACTCCATGAAAATGTAAAAGGAGAAGTCCCCCCGCCCGGGATTGCAGTCGCGCTGCCATCAGTATATTTAAAGCAGGATACATTGGTGACATCAATGACAGCGGTGATAACTGCCGGTTCTATAATCGTGATTCCGTCAGTAATGGAACATCCACTGGCATCAGTGAGGATGACCTGGTAATTTCCGGCAATCAATTGTGTGACTTGTTGGGAAGTATCGGTATTGCTCCATAAATAATTGTAGGGAATCGTTCCACCGGTTCCTGTGACCAATGCTGTTCCATCCGCCTCTCCCGCACAACTTACATCGGTTTGTGCGATGCTGATGCTGAGCGGTGGCGGAACCGTCAGCGTAATACTGCCGTCAGCATTACATCCGTTGTTGTCGGTTAATGTTACACTATAAACTCCGGGGGGAAGGTTATATATCGTATCACTTAAAACATCATTCACAATCTTCCCCGTGCTCCATTCAAAATCATAGGGAGCCACGCCTCCATTGGGCAATGAAACGATATTTCCGTCCGCTGCACCATCACAGCCCACATTGCTTCCAAAAAGATTCACATTATAGCCGGTATAGTAATTAATAGTCACGCTGTCCGCAGCGATGCAGATTCCATCCGTCACAGTCACCACATAAGTTGTGGTCGTGGTGGCATTTGAAATCGGGAACTGACTATTGAGGTCTGAAAGTCCGGTTGCAGGTGACCAGGAGTAAGTAAACACTCCGGGTGGTGGAGGACTCACGCTTAACCGCACATTGGGACGATTAGATGAACCTGTTGGAGTCGTGAGAATACATCCTGCCGTCCAGTCTGCCGATGCATGATTTACCGAACGGTATGCGGTTGGAGTAAATGAAATTATATCATCCAGAATGAAATTATTGTTGTCAAAACAAATTTCAAAAATGAGGTTAGAAAAACCATCCCAATCATAAGGATTATCAAAATTGAACGTGTTCCAGCCCACAACAGTACTTACACTTTTTGGATTAAAAACAATGTCAAGATTTGGAGCAAAAGAATTGTCTAACACATCTAATGCCGTGCATCCCATTTTAATCGTAAATCCATTAAAGGGCAGGTTAGTGTTTTTAAAAGCGACTTCAAATGCCAGATTGGTGATAATTCCTCTTTCCATTCCGGTAGCGTTGAGTTCCGCTTTCCTGAATAATATTTGCATTCTTCCATCATGAAAATTTCCACTAAAAGGCGTTGGATTTGCAGTAACTCCGGTACCTCCGGCAACACTATAAATCATCGGTGTTGATACAGGCGTGCCATTGATACCACAGGCTAATTGAATTGGCGAAGGTGTTCCGATAGCATTGGCGCTTAACTGAACCGGAATTTGCTGGCATAAGCTGGTATCTCCAAACGCTTCAACACGCACGGTGGTGTCCACATTCACTGTAACGAATCCCTGTCCTTCACATCCGCCCTGGTTTACGCTGGCAATAAATGTAGTTGTGCCAAAAACCTGCGCAACAGGGTTAGGTGAAGCCGGGTTGTTCAAACCTGTTGATGGATTCCAGGTAATGATTGCATTGTTCACAGTTTGCTTACATACGCTGAATCTCGTGTTTGGTCTGTTACTGGAAATGGTGGAAGAAGTTAAATTACAGCCTACAGCTCCGTCCGTAAAAGTATATGCGACAGATTGAAATGAAGTGTTTGTGTAGTAAACGTCATCATCCTGTGTGAAACTGTTATTATCAAAACAAACTTCTACAAGCAAATTTGATGTTCCATCCCAGTCATAAGGATTCGTGAAAGTATGTGTGTTCCATCCGGAGGTAGTTAAGTATGATGCCGGACCAAAAACTGTGCTCATCCCCGTGGTTACAAATCCGGTTATCACATTCAAATTGGTACAGCCGACTTTGATTGTAAAATTATTATACGGCTGTGAACTTGCTTTATCTCCGATGTTAAACGCAATTTGAGTTAGCGTACCACCTGAAATTCCCAATGCATTTAATTCTGATGCTCTGTAGAGGTACTGCACCCTGCCGTCATGCCAGAATCCTTCGTAGGGAGTGCCTGTTCCCGTCATGAGGGTTCCTGTACCTGCAGTAAAAATTTCGGGTGGAGTATTACAAGGAAAAGCGCTGATGCCGCAACTGGTTGGGGATGTGCTCAGGTTGAGTTGAGTAAATCCGCCCGGGCAAACAGTGACAGGGTCGGCTGATGCCGTTACATTGGGCGCCACCCCTGCGATATTGATGGTAATCGTATCTCTTCTGATACAACCTTGAGCCGAAATTGCTGTCAGGGTATAAGTTGTGGTTGCGGGCGGGCTGGCAATCGGGTTAGCAATCTGAATGCCTGATAAACCGGTGCCCGGTGACCATAAGTAAATGAACGGACCATAAGACGGATGGCTGACCGTTGGATTTAATTGAACTAAGGAATTTAAACAAATGGAAGTATCATTTCCGGCATTTAAGGTGTAAGGCGGCTGCACATCTACGAAAACAGAGTCAACACCGCAATCGCTGGTGACATAATACATTGTTGAAACGGAAGGCGAAGCTAAAGGATTATTGATATTGGGGTTGGATAATCCCGCTATCGGTGTCCAGTTAAAGAAAGACCCCCCAATCGCATTCAGTTGAAGCGGCAACCCACAAAAAACCTGGTCGCCACCTGCCTCCACCCTGTCAAACACATAAATTACAAATGTTACAGTTTGTGGCGTTGAAACAGGACACCCGTCATCAGAGTAGGTAATCTGGAAAGGATGAAACCCGGTGTCTGCAACCGTTGGCACCCAGGTAAATCTTCCCGTAACGGTTGCTCCTGAACCCATGACACTAAAAGTTGAACCGGGAATCGCTGATGTTGCATTCGATGACATATTTACATTATCCCCACCTGCATCCGTAACGGTCACATCAAAAGTTAATGGAGAATTCGGACACATCTGAATCGTGCTGCCATTGATAAATCCGCCTCCGGAAATATTGGTAATCGGGCTAATATCCGGAGGTTGATTGGCGCAGAGATTAGTCGGCAACACAACAACTTGAATATCGCGCATCGTGCTGCCGACCAAAACTCCGTTTCGGTAAGCCAGCACCCTGATGGTAATCACCGCCACCTGCTGAATATCAGGCGTAAATGACATTTGACCTGTCAATGAATCAAAAGCAAACGCACCGGCAGCAGTAGTGGAAAGCGGATTATTTACTCCATATGTACCCGCGTAAGGAACAGGATTAGTATAACTTCCCAAAGGCTGAATCAATTCATACACTAAAGAATCACCATCAATATCAACAGCCCCATGATTATAGTAGAAAGGTACATTGGCGCAAACAAAGGGAACCGGCAATGTGGTGAATACGGGAGAGTTGTCACACAACCCTCCGGTGTTATTGATGGTTGCATAAGCGAATAAATCATAACTCTGAGCATTCTGAATATTGTTGGCTGTGTTTCTGCAACACTCCGCATAGCTGACTACCCATTCTGAACATTGAGCCGGTAAAGTGATGATGCCCGAATAAATCACTTGCTGAACTCCCGGAAGCGTGCCTCCGTTGCAGCGGCTTTGGTTAATTTGAGCAGGACAGAGCGGAGATACTTCAATCGTTGTTTGACTGGCTAAAGAGACGGAGTAAGAACCCTGACTTATCCCGCAGGAAGGAGCAAAATAATTGACAATCATTGACGCGGGAGCAGGGATGCCCGAACAGTCGCGGTAAAATGAAAGCGTAATTCGGTATTGATTAGGTCCCACACATTCATAGGTAATATCTGTACCCATCGCGTGGGAGCCATAAACCTTTGATGAGATTGCAATTAAAGCAATCCATAAAAAAACAAAAAGATATCTACACATTGTGTGAATTTGAAGTCAGATGGGAGCACTAAAGATAATGAAATTTCACAAAATCATAACACATAGTCAAAAATATTTTTTAGAGGATAGCAGAGTAATCATTTGGCTTCGCTACATGTAAAACCATAATATACTCGAACAGTTTTTGGCCGAACGCAAGCCGTTTTATCTCCGCTTTTATTGATGAACGAAGGAACTAATCCTGTTTTAAACGAGGTGCAGAAAGAGATAGGCGAATCCTCGCACAGAAAAGAGTGTCCTCATTGCAACAGTTCAAATATTTACAAGCGAAGAAAACAGAAAGGTGTTCAAATGTATCTATGCAAGGATTGTAGCAAATGGTACAGCGAAACTACCGGTAAACCATTATGGGACATCCAGAAAAAAGAGAAATGGCAACATTACCTGCAATGCATGAAACAGGGGATGAGAAGATGGCTAAAGAAATAGGGATTAGTATCCAGACCAGTTTTGATTGGCGGCATAAGACATTAAGGGTGTTAGTCTCCCATAAACCCGAAAAATTAGGCGCTTTGATAGAGTGTGATGAAATGGAAAATATCCAGGAGCAATCGAAAATGCCTTACCCTTTCTCTTTCTTGATATAAATGTACCGCTGAAGTCAGGAGAGCCACCTATTTATTTCATGGATTCAAAACAACAAACAATAATTCAAATCTATCCCAACCCTGCCAGCCGTCAAATCACCATCGAAAATTAAGGCTGGCGATTTTAAAACACTGAACATTCATAAATCGCTAAAATTGCCTTGTTTGTCATTTTAAGGATTATTCCTAACTTAGCCTAACACCCGTTAGGTTAATGACATCAACTATATCTAAACGCAAAGAACAAATCATTGAAGTGGCGCAGAATCTCTTCAGGGAGCATGGCTACTACGCCACCTCCATGCGGGATATTGCCAAAGAAGTCGGCATCGAGCCGCCCAGTCTTTACAGTCACTTCGATTCGAAAGAGGCTATTCTCTCGCACGTCTGTTTTCATATTGCCAACGAGTTTTTTGAATTCCAGGAACCCATCCTCAACGGCATGTCGCATCCGGTGGACAAGTTGAAAGAACTGATAGCCGGACATGTGAACGTGATTATCCAAAATTTAGATGCGGCAGCCGTGTTTTTCAACGAATGGCGCCACCTGCCCGAACCCGAACTCACACGGTTTGTGGAGATGCGCGAGCGCTATGAAAAAGGTTTTCATGATGTGATGATGGATGGCATTACCACAGGCGATTTCAGGATGGGCGATGTGGCTTTCACCGTGCGGATGATTTTTTCGGTAATCAATGATATTCACGCGTGGTACCGCCTCAGCGGCAATGTCCGCCCGCATGAGGTGGGAGAAAAGATGAGCGATTTTATTTTGAATGGGGTGGGGATGGGATAGCTGTTAGCCTTTAGTTGTTAGCTGCAAGCGTTAATGGATTTCGTAGCATGTCAGCGATAAGAAATATTAACTGCATGAGAACCATATTTATCTATTTCTATTTATCAATCCTAATTGGTCTTGTTTGGACGTTTTTGTGGGAAAATGAAATTCAAGGATATGGTCCGGTATTTTTGATTATAACAAGTTTCCCTTTAGGTATTTTATTTCTGGTTAATTTCTATGAGTTCGGGTTGCTGATTAAACAAAATAAATTAGAATTATTTGAAAAACATAAGGTGAAATGGTTATTTCTAAATGGAAAGATACTTAAGCCTGATAGCTTGTTTAAATATGGTTGGTTTACTAATCCGGAATTTAGAAATATAGAGCCGATAGAAATCAGGTCAAAGTACCTGCGAACGGTAAAGCTCTTCCAATTATCTTCATTATTGTATATGGTAGCTTTTCTAATGATGTTTGGATTGATTTTAGTAAAAAAACATTTGTGACATTAAGTAAATGATATAATTATATTTTTAAATTCAGTATCAAATAAATCCCTTTAGCTTGCAGCTAACAGCTAAAGGCTATCAACTTAAAAACAAAAGAAATGTACGGCAACCTTTCCATCTCAGACGAACCCAAAGGCAAAAAGCCCGCTCAGCAGGAAGACCCTGAAAAGCTCGCGGAATTTCAGGCGAAGATTGACGCGGGCGAAAAAATCGAACCGCACGACTGGATGCCCTTCGAATATCGCAGACAACTGATTCGCATGATTGAGCAGCACGCCCATTCGGAAATCATTGGCGCGTTGCCCGAAGGCACATGGATTACGCGTGCGCCCAGCCTCAAGCGTAAGCTCGCCCTCATTGCCAAGGTGCAGGACGAAGTGGGGCACGGTCACCTGCTCTACAACGCAGCCGAAACGCTCGGCAAATCGCGCGAGCAGATGACAAATGATTTACTCACCGGCAAGTCAAAATATTCCAACGTGTTCAATTATCCCGCGAAAACGTGGGCGGATATCACCGTCATCGGCTTCCTGATTGACGCGGCTGCCATTGTCAACCAATTAGCTAACGCGAAAGGCTCTTACGGACCCTACTGCCGCGCGCTCGAACGGATTTGCTACGAAGAGTCATTCCACCTCAAACAGGGACACGAGGCGTTTGTCTATCTCGCCACCGGCACAAAAAAACAGCGCGACATGCTGCAGGATGCCGTGAACCGCTGGTACCGTCCGATTATTCATTTTTTCGGACCGCCCGACAAGGTGTCGGTGCATACCGAGCAGTTGATGCGATGGAAAGTGAAGATGGATACCAACGACAACATGCGCAATCAGTTTCTCGACTCGTATGTACCGAAAGTGCGCGAGGTCGGTATTGAGTTTCCCGACCCGAACCTGAAGAAAAACGAAGCCACCGGACAATGGGAATTTTCCGACCCCGACTGGGATGAATTTTTCCAGGTCATTAATGGCAACGGACCGTGCAATAAAGAACGCCTTGCTGTACGCAAATGGGCGGAAGAACACGGCAGATGGGTGCGCCAAGCGCTACTGAACCCGGGGGAGAAGTTTTTAATACCGTTGTCATAAATGAGTTTCAATGACAGATAAATTTATTTTTATAAAAATTTAATTTGTAAATATGGCGACAAAATACATTTTGAGTGATTACATCCAAAAAGCGTTGGAGAAAGCAATCTTCGACAAACTGGATGATGGTACTTTCTCGGGAAAAATTCCGGGCTTTAAAGGCGTAATCGCATTCGGAAAAACGCTCGGTGAATGTCAGGATGAGTTACACTCCACGCTCGAAGACTGGATATTAGTCGGTTTGAAGCTGGGGCATAAACTCCCGCGTATTGCCGGTTTGGATTTGAATAAAAAGCCTGCTTATGAACCGCTGGATTCCATGTAAAAGGAGGACATTTATTCAACGTGCCCGCGTGCTTGGATTTGAAGGACCTTATTCGGGAGCAAAGCATCAGTTTTTAGTTTATAAAAATCACCGCCTTGCAATCCCGACAAACAAAGAGTATTCAGTCCCTCAATTAAAGATGATGCTCATGGAAATCGAAGAAATAATCGGCAGAAATATTAAGCCGGAAGAATGGAATGATTTGTAAACACATTTTAACATTATCAACTTTAAACTCCAAACTGAAAACTAAGCAATGAAATCCCTCGACCCCCGCATCAACCGCATCGGACTGCCGGAAGAAATTCAGCCGGTGCAGGAGCATGAATACTGGCAGACGTATGAAGTGTTTCATCAGGAAAAACGCGGCAAGCATCATGTGCATGTCGGCTCGGTGCATGCGCCCAATCCCGAAATGGCATTGCTGTTTGCCAAAGAACAATATGCCCGCAGAAAACGCTGCGTGAATCTATGGGTAGTGAAAACGGCTGACGTTTTCGCGTTCAACCTGGAAGATGAAGACATGTTTGAAACCACGCCCGAAAAAATGCACCGCGAAGCGGCAGGCTATCGGGTGATGGATAAAATTGCGAAGTATAAAGAGAGTTTAAAGGCTAAGATTTGAATAGTCTGATAGTCGCGGGTCGGTTAGTCGCGGGTCAGAATGCAATGCATATAAAATGATAATTAAAAAATTATTTCTAAAATCAAAATAAACACTCCGGACTCCCCCTCTCCAATCGGAGAGGGGGGCGGGGGGTGAGGCACTTATGAAAGACTTACTTTTCAAAATGGCGGATGACGCGCTGATTATCGGTCACCGCAATTCGGAATGGACGGGATTGGGTCCCATCCTCGAAGAAGACATCGCTTTTTCCTCCATGGCGCAGGATAAAATCGGACACGCTCAGGCGCTCTATACTATCCTGCATGAGGAGTTTGGCGAACCTTCGCCCGACAAATTAGTTTACGAGCGCGATGAAAAACAATATCGCTGCTGCCACCTGGTCGAGCTACCGATTGGCGAATATGATTTCAGTCTGATGCGCCACTTCCTGTTCGACCATGCGGAGTTTTTGCGGTATCAGTTGCTCGCAAATTCCAACTATGAACGGTTGGCTGCGCTTTCAAAAAAAATCACCGGTGAGTTGAAATATCACCTCCTCCATGCCGACACATGGCTCAAAAAATTAGGCGCTGCCAATGAAGAAAGCCGCGCACGGTTACAATCCTCATTGAACGAAGCATACCCCTATGCCCTCGGCATTTTTGAAAAAAGCGATGAAGAAAACAAACTCATCAAAGAAGGCATCTTCGCAGGCGAAGAAAAATTGCAGCAACTCTGGTTGGAAAAAATCGAGCCGGTAATCAATGCAGTCGGATTGAAACTTCCCTCAAAAAAAACCGAACCCGCGCTGGGCGGAAGAAAAGGTTTTCACACCGAACACCTTCAGCCGCTGTTGGATGAAATGTCGGAAGTGTATCGGCTGGAGCCGGGGGCGGAGTGGTAATTGTGAGTTTAAGGTTTGAAGTTTAAAGTTTGGTCAACTTTTAAACTCACTTTAAACTTTAGACTTTAGACTTTAAACTTTAAACAACAAAAAACCCCATGTTCACCAAAACACGTGAAACTATCTGGTCAGCTTTAGAAACGGTGAAAGACCCCGAGATACCGGTGATTTCAGTGGTGGATTTGGGCATTATCTGCGAAGTGAAAATTGAAAATGATACGGCATACATCACGATGACACCCACTTTTGTCGGCTGTCCGGCAATTGACTACATGCGTAACCAAATCAAAAAAGCCGTTGAAGAAATCGGTTTTGAAAAAGTGGAAGTGAAAGTGGATATGAACCGCAAATGGAGTACCAATGATATTTCTGAAAAAGGAAAAAAACTATTGGCGGAATTTCGCCTGTCACCGCCACCGCATTTAGAAGGTGAAGTAGAACTTACTGACTTGCAGGCTGCTTGCCCGCATTGTGGCAGCAAGGACACCTCGATGAATAGTCCTTTCGGCTCCACCCTTTGCCGCGCAATGTATCACTGCAAACATTGCGGGTTAGCTTTTGAGCAGTTCAAGCCGAAATGAGGATTATTTAAAATACTCATTCACCACTTCCAAAATTCCGTTAATCACAAATTGCACTGAAATCACCGCGAGTATTAAACCGAACAGCCGCGTGACGATTTGCTTGCCGGTTTCGCCTAAAATTTTCACTAAGTAACCTGAGTTGACCATTGCGAAATAACATAACGAAGTGGTGATAACAACCGCCACAAAAACGATGAGGGTGTGATAAATCGTAGGCGCTTCGCTGGTGAGAATCATCACGGTAGCGATGGAGCCGGGTCCGCTCATGAAAGGAATCGCCAAAGGTATAATCGCGATATCATCACCCGGTCCCGTTTTCTTTTTCGGAATGCCTTCATGTTCTTCCTTTTTTTGCAACATGCCCATCGCGATGCCGAATAAAATAATTCCACCGGCAATCCGAAACGCGGACAAAGTGATGCCGAACAACTGGAAGATAATACTACCGGCTAAAGCAAAAACAAAAAAAACACCAGTGGCAATTAAGACAGACTTTTTTGCAACCGCTTTTTTTTCTTCTTTAGTGGCATCGGGCAAAAATGCCATGAATACAAACGCGGTAGTGAGGGGATTTACAATGACAAGTATCCCAGTCATGGTAATCACCGCATATTCAAAAAATCCGGAAATACTCAATAGAATCATGCGGGGAAATTAAAAAACCTTTCCCGAAAGGATGGATTTTAAAGTTTTTTTTAAAAACTTAATTTAAGCGTCATTGCGAGGGAATGATAGCATCACGCGGTTGTCATTCCCGAAGCAATCCCTCTGTATTTTCAATTTTGGGATTGCTTCGCTCGTTCCTCGCTCGCAATGACGATAGTTTTTTAAATATTTCTATGACAGGTGTTTGCTGATAACATTGAGAAATTCATGTTTGGCAATAACTCCGGCTTCCCGCCATAAAATTTCTCCATTCTTAAAAAGAATAAATGTTGGTACGCCACGAACCTGGTAGTGAACTGCGGCTTTCGTGTTTTTGTCCACGTCCACTTTGATAATCCGCAGTTTTTCTCCCAGTTCTTCTTTCAATTGTTCCAAAACAGGAGCCATGGTTTTGCAGGGTCCGCACCAGGTCGCGTGAAAGTCAACCAATACAGGCGTGTCGGAATGAATGAGTTCGTTGAAATTCATAAAGGATGATTTTGAATACCCAAACCAAATGTAATAACAAACAGTTCAATGCATATGGGCATCAGACATTGCCCATGTACACATGTGCTTATGAATTAATAATACACTTCGTTTCTTTCCGGAGCAAGCCTCATCCCGCCCTTCTCCGAAAGAGAAGGTGTCCGAACTGTTTTCTTTTCCCCGGATAGAAAAAAAGGCTGTTTTTTCCATTTATTGGTAATTTGTCCGGACTCCCCTCTCCAATTGGAGAGGGAGCGGGGGTGAGGCTGAGGGATAACGACATAAAAAAAGGGAGCGAAATTTCGCTCCCTTTTTTACTTTGTGATTGTTTGTTTACTCAGCAGCCGCTTCTTTTTCTTTTGCCGCTTTAGCTTCTTTTTTTTCTTCGGCTGTAGGCGGTGGCGCTAAAAGTTTGGCTTTGATTTTCTTTTCGATTTCTTCCGCCAGTTCTGGGTTGTCATCAAACAATTCTTTTACCTGGTCTCTGCCCTGTCCTAATTTGTTTCCGTCATAGCTGAACCAGGAGCCGCTCTTTTGCACAATATCGAGTTCAACGCCAATGTCAACAAGTTCACCGGTTTTTGAAATGCCCAATCCATAAACGATGTCGAACTCAGCGGTTCTGAAAGGAGGCGCCATTTTGTTTTTTACTACTTTCACGCGAGCGCGGTTCGCGACAATGTTGCCTTCCTTGTCTTTCACCTGCGCGATTCTGCGGATGTCAAGACGAATAGAAGCGTAGAATTTGAGCGCGTTGCCTCCGGTGGTGGTTTCGGGATTGCCGAACATCACCCCGATTTTTTCGCGCAACTGGTTGATGAAGATGCAACAGCAGCCGGTCTTGCTGATGGAGCCTGTGAGTTTTCTCATCGCCTGCGACATGAGCCTTGCCTGCAATCCCATCTTGCTATCGCCCATTTCACCTTCGAGTTCGCCTCTCGGAACGAGCGCTGCAACAGAATCTATCACCACGATATCCAACGCGCCTGAGCGGATGAGATGCTCGGCAATATCGAGCGCCTGCTCTCCGTCATCGGGTTGCGAAATGAGGAGGTTGTTGGTGTCAACGCCCAACTTTTCGGCATACACTTTATCGAAGGCATGTTCCGCGTCAATGATGGCGGCAAGTCCGCCTTTCTTTTGCGCCTGCGCGATGGCGTGGATGGCGAGCGTGGTTTTGCCGGACGATTCAGGTCCGTAAATTTCAATGATTCTGCCTTTGGGCAAACCGCCAATACCGAGCGCTACATCCAGTCCGATGGAGCCGGTGGGTATCACGTCTGCCGCCACGACCCGGCTGTCGCCTAATTTCATGATGGTTCCTTTTCCGTAAGTTTTTTCGAGCTTATCAACGGTGAGCTGCAGCGCCTTGAGTTTTTCTTTGTTGTCTGACATAGTATGGGGAGTTTAAAGTTTGAAGTTTAGTGTTTAATCAACCCTTCTTCACTTCTGAGGGGAGTCAGGGTGATGATATTTCACTGTTGTAATATTTATAGTTTTAAAAAAAATCCTTGCCTCCGCTAAAACGGGATGTTAAGTTAAAACTTTCTTTTTCTTTTCCGAGCGAAGTCTGCGGTAATATTTACAAACATCTGTTAATCCGCATTGCCGGCACTTTGGGTTTCGCGCCACACAGACATACCTGCCGTGCAAAATCAGCCAGTGATGCGCTGCGGGAATATCTTCTTCCGGAATGTGTTTCACTAATTGCAATTCGGTTTGCAGCGGGTTTTTGGCGTTGTTGGTCAGACCGATTCTGTTGGCGACTCTGAAAACATGTGTGTCCACCGCGAGGTTGGGTTGATTGAAAAGGCAGGAAGTAATGACATGCGCGGTTTTTCTGCCCACGCCCGGCAGTTGTTGCAACTTGTCCGCGTCATCGGGTACTTCACCGCCAAACTTTTCAATCAGCATTTTCGCCATGCCAATCAGGTGTTTGGTTTTGTTGTTGGGATAACTGACGCTTTTGATGTACGGAAATACGTCCTCAAATTCCGCTTTTGCCAAATCGAACACGGTCGGGAATCGCTCAAACAATGCGGGCGTCACCATATTCACACGCTTGTCGGTGCATTGCGCGGAAAGAATGACCGCCACCAAAAGTTCATAGGGATTGACGAATTGCAACTCCGTTTCAGGGTTTGGGTGCTGCTTGCGTAAATAGTCAAGGGCGAATTTGAATAATTCGGATTTGGTCATGGGTTAAAACTAAACAGCCAAATGAATTTTAAAAACTGATGTTCTTAAAATAATTCTCAATCATCTGGCGGTAGTAGGGCTTCAGCGCGGGCGGTACGGTTTTGTATAATTGAATTTCCGCTTCGCGCTGCTTCAGATATTCTTCCAAGGAAGGCGGAGTCTGGCGCGCGATTTCGTCAGCGGTTTGCGACTGACGCTTATCGTCCTGCTCGCGTTCGCGGAGTGACTCATCCACTTCGAGCAGGCGGGTGAGAATTTCCTGCTGACGCAGCATCATCTGTTCGGTGAGATTTTTATTATAGAGTTCGGTTTCCGTTTTGTTCATTTCATCAATCAGCTTTTCGAGGTCGCCCAAGCTGCCGTCACTGTTTTCTTCCTGGTTCAGTTTTTTCAACGCCTCGCGGATTGCCGCCTGCTTTGCCGCCATCTCCGCCACCTCTTTACTCATCCCTCCCTTTCCGCCTTCCTGCGGACCCTTTTTCATTTGCTCCTGCATTTTAGATAGTTGTTCGTTCATCTGCTGTTGCAGTTCGCCCATTTTCGGAGAAGGTTTTCCTTTCGATTCTTTCTGGCACATCTGTGAGCCGGTCATTTGGGAAGCCATCTGCTGCTGCATCTGTTGCATCACTTCACTCAGCATCAGGGCGAGGTTGTTATAGCCCGTCATCACATATTGCTGGCGCACTGTAGCGTCATTCCTTCTGCGTTCCGCGAGGTCGCCTATCGCGCGTTCAAGGTTTTTGTAAATTTCAGTGACTTCTTTGTTGATGAAGGTCTGGAGTTGAAAAACTCTTTTGCTCAACGCGTAAAGACTGTCTTTCACCAACTCGGTGTCGTCTTTTATTTTAAACTGCTGCTGCGTGAGTTCAACATATTTCGGGTCGTTGATGTTGGTTTTTGAAATCGTGAGCATTAAATCTTCCTGGTCGTAAGAAAGCGTAATGAGGTTTTCCAGCAACTGACGGATGGCGCGCATATCCATCTCCATTTGCTCCATCTGCATCATGTCCATCATGTCGCCTAATTGCTGCGCCATTTCCTCCATCTTGTCAGCCGCGTTTTTTTGGTTTTCCGATGCTTTTTTGTTTTTGTTTTGCTGCAGATTTTCCGAGCCTTTTTTCATTTCCTGTTTTGTCTGCTCGGCATCTTCCTTGGTTTGTTCAAAAGCCTCGTTATCGCCCAATTCTTTTTTGATGTCTTCGAGTTCTTTCAGCGCCTCTTCAACTTTTTCAAACTCCTCATTGATTTTCTTTTGTTCCTCTGAAAGCTCTTCATTGCTCTTGGTTTGATTGCGGGTGTCTTCGCTGAGTTGTTCCTGTTTTTTTGCAAGTTCCTCCAGTTTGCTGATGGTTTCTCCCGCTTTTTGTTCAAACTCTAATTGCTTAAACAATTCCAGCATCCTGTCCAATTCTGCCGCAAGTTGTTCCTGGGATAATTCAAAATCCTTCAATTCTTCCATCAATTCATCAGGATTAAGTTGGTCCATCAATGATTGCAGCTTTTCGTACATCTCTTTCATTTCATCCGACAACAGTTCATTAAACAGTTCCTGAAGTTTTTGTTGTTTCTGAACAATCTCTTCGTTGATATTTTTAAACTCCTGCTGCTGGCTGATATTTTTGGTGAACTCATCCTGCAATTGCTGTAAGTTTTTCTCCAAATCTTTTTGCTTTTGCAACATCTCCTCTACCGATTTTTTATCTTCCCAGTTGAGATTTTTTTTCTGTAATAATTTTTCCTGGATTGCCTGAATTTCATTTTTCAATTCTTCCGCTTTGGACAATGACTGGTCTAAATCGGTTTTGATTTTTTCGTTGCTCTCTTTGTTTTCTTTTTCCAGTTCATCAAGCGTGGGCATTCTGAATTGCAGGGTGGTGGAGCGGGTGGATTTGCTGCCGTTGATGGCGTCATTGTCCCATACTTCAAAAAAGTAAACGATGCTTTCGCCCGGCTTCAGGTCGAGCGTTTTCAAATCCCAGTAGTGCGAAAACTGTGCGTACTGACCTTTGTTGAATGAAATGGCGGTTGACGTGTAATCATCCGGTTCTTTTTGTCCTTCCTTGATGATTTTGTGCTTTAGTTGCAGGCGGTTCAATCCGTAATCGTCAGAAATCTCTCCGATAAAATAGAGGTAACGCAGGTTGGCGGTGTCTTCAATCGGTTGCACATTGATGGAAGGGTGCATGTCGGGAATAACGGACAAAGAATAAGAAATAGAGTCGGCATCTTTCAGATGTTTGTTGGAAATTTTTACGGTGTAATAACCGCCTTTCATCAGGGTTTCTGAAAGTGTGAACAATTTTTCACCGGAGCGGGTTGCCGCCACTTGTTTTTCTTCAAAATTGAACTGAATCTCCTCGGTGCTTTGCGCGCTCAGTTCCCAACTTGCTTTGGTGCCAACGGGCACGGTGAGGTCGCCAATATTTTTCACCGTTTCATTTTTTTTGCCGGTGTATGCCGGGTAATCCAAATGAACATCAAAATTTACAATCATTGGCTTCGGCAATACTTCAATAGAGTAGAGCTTTGAATCAAAACCGGCAGCAGTCAGTACAAAATCCTGACTTTTCTGAATGTTGATGAAATTGTGCTGCCAGTTGGTCGGGCTTTTTTTGTTCATCTTGTAAGAATATCCATCCACTTTGATGAACACATTGTCAGGAATAATATCCCCGGATACGCTGACCTCCAGCGCGAAATTTTCAAACTGCACCACCCGGAGCGAAGGATTTTCAACGCTGAATTGAAATGGCGCTGGTTTTTCATAATGGTCATTGTTATAAATCAGTCGTGTCGTTCCGTCACGGATGATGTTGGGCGCAGCCAGCATGATGGCAATAAAAACCAACAATGGAGCGGCTAAGTAGCGGAGATATTTCCTGTTGCCGCGCAAATCTACCGCAGCAGTGAAAGGCACTAATTTAATGCTCTCGATTTTCTGGCTGATACTCGCTTCAATCAACGCTTTGTCGGAAACCGATTCCGTTTGTTTTTTTAGCTGAAGAATATTCAGGAGTTTGTCTTTCACATCGGAAAAATGCTGACCGATGATTTGTGCCGCCTGCTCATGGCTGATGATTTTTCCCAAACGATAATAATGCAGCAGCGGCAGTCCGACCAACCAATAAATTAATCCCGCGCTGCCTGCCAAAAAGCCGTAAAACAAAAACTTACGCGCCAGGGAAGACATGTAAAGCTGGTATTCCAGCAGATTGAGCGCGATGAACGTACCAATGATGATTGCAGAGGAATAAATCAATCCGCGCAGCAGATTGTTGAGATAGTGCTTGCGGATGAAAGCGTCTAATTTTTGAATTAAGAGAGTATAGTTGCTGTCCATGTACGGAGATAAAGATTCAAATGAGCAAAAAGTTCATAAAAGAAAAAGCCCCACCTTTAACGATTCGATTTTCAAATGATTGTTAAACCGGGAATTGTCGAAATTCCGAAGGGATGAAACGTACTCCCGGTTAAAATCAATTCGCACCGGCACACCTCAAAATCAAGCATCAAATCACATTTCTTCTCTTAACACTTTTCAAAAGGAAAGTTAGCCAAAGTCAGAGAGATGGGCGGGTTTCACGGTTTTGATATAAATCAAACCGCTACCGTGCTTTTTATTTTTATATTTGCCCTCACAAAAAACTTTTTATGAAAAAAATTTTTTTCCCAATCATCATTGTGCTGTTTGCTTTAACGGGATTTGCGCAAAAAGGCGTGCATTTCGGTTTCAAGGGTATGCCGCAAACAACCTGGATGTTCAACAGCCACAATTCAGATAATGCCAATTACCGCTTTATTAAAACATGGGGTCACGCTTATGGTCCTTCAATAGATTATCATTTTAAAGAAACAGTAGGCATTGCCATTGATGTGCTGATTTCCACGCAAGGGCAAAAGTTTTCCGTTTGCAGAACCTGTGACGATGAACCGTTTTACTTAAAAATGCGCTATGTAAAACTTCCGTTATTGCTCACCTTTAACACATCAGCTGATGTGCCGGTGATGTTTGTCGGGCAGTTTGGTCCGCAGTTCGGTTTTTTAACCAAAGCGGAAGTGAGAAATGATTTTGACGCCCTTATTCCGACATTGGATGTGAAAGATGAATACAAAGCCGTGAACATCGGCTGGGTGCTCGGATTCGGAATCGGGTTTAATCTAACCGACTTTTTACAACTGAGCTTAGGGATGCGTTTTGATTTCGCCTTCACGGACGCGGAAAAGAAACCTGAATTTCCGGCTAACGCCACAGCGGCTACTGCGGCTGATGCGGCATCTTACTATTATTATTATCCAACTGACCCGAAATTGGATTTCAGGGAAAGACCTTCCACTTTCAATGCTACAGGCGCGCTTGAAATCGGGTTTAAATATATCTTGAGAACGAAGTAAGGAATATTCTAAGAAAACATCTCAATCTTTAAATATCAGTAATCAGATATTAGACTTTAGATTTTAGACATCGGGGGGAGGTTATTCTTGAAATTTGAATAAAAAAATTCTTCGAACGAAACGGGGTTGAAATTTTTGATTTCAGCCCCGTTTTTTTTCAAGCGCTTTCCACACCAAATCCGGTTCAAACCCTCTGCCAATCAGAAAGCCGGCAACCTTGTTTTTTCTCACGAATTCGTTTTCAATTCCAAGTAAAGATTGCATTTTGGTTTTCATCAGTTCATAGAGTTTTTGTTCATACGCTTCCTGTTGAATATTTTTTAATCCGGCTTCAATCATTTGTTCGGGAAGATGCTTTTCTCTTAACGCGAAAGAGATTTTGATTTTCCCCCAACCATTGATTTTGAACCGGTCATTCGCAAATGCTTTGGCGTAGCGAGCCTCATTGATAAATCCGTTTTCTATCAGTTTCCCGATGATTTTCTGTTGTTCGTTTTCGCTGACCTTCAATTGCCGGAGTTTGAATTTTACATCCTGCACACACCGCTCGCTGTAAGCGCAAAAGCGTTCGACTTTTGAAACAATCTGTTCCTGATTAGATGATTTAACCGGCATAAAAATGATTCGCGCACAAACGCGGCTTTTTCCTGCAAGCTAAAAAAATGCTGGGATTTGTTTTTAGGGCGATTGAAAAATTTTTTTTTGATTGCCTCACCCCCGTCTTAGCCTCACCCCCGCCCCCTCTCCAAAAGAGAGGGGAGTCCGAGCTAATTACCACTTAACAGGAAAAACAGCCTTTTTTTCTGCCGGGAAAATGAAGACAGTTCGGACTCCTTCTCCTTTGGAGAAGGGCGGGATGAGGCTTGCTTCGGAAAGAAAAAAGGTTATACTATTTCCAAAAGATGTGTGTATAGATAAGGTCTTGAAGAGAAAGAGCAAAAGGTAATTTTTAAAAACAGCCCTAAAAAAATCACACACAAACAAGTGAAGTTTGCATTCTTTTCTGAATGTGAAAAATCAACGCGCGATTTACTTGTTGTTTGCCGCGAATTCCGTTTCGGGTTTCGCGCAGGGCATCACGATGATTGCCATCCCGTGGCATTTTTCCAATGTGCTGAACCTGCCCTCCGCTTTCGGTAATGTGAATATTATCGTGACAATGATTTCATTGTTTTGGGGATTGTATGCCGGAACGCTGATTGACCGGCATAACCGCAAGCATGTGTTCATGCTCACTTCCGCCTGCGCGGGGTTGGTGTTGCTCAGCGTAGCGCTTTCGGGCTATTTCACCGAGCAGCTTTCCGCGTTGCCGGTGAGCATAATTTTCGGAGCTACCTTTTTTGTTTACAATATTCATTACCCGAATCTTTTCGCTTTCGCGCAGGAAATCACGGAGCCGAAAGATTACGGCAAAATCATTTCATGGATTGAAATTCAGGGACAAATGACCACCGCCATCTCGATGGCGGTTGGCGCGATTTTATACAAAGGCAGTGTTGGAGGTGTAATCAGTTTATTCGGTTTTCCGGTGAATGTCGGATTCGACCTTCGCCCGTGGGAGTTGCATGAAATTTTCATGCTCAATGCCGTCACTTATTTCCTGGCGCTGCTACTGACCTGGAGAATCAGATACACTCCCATCGAAGAACGGGCAGGCGAAAGCGGAACGATTTTTCAACGCTTTAAAGCGGGCTATGACTACCTGCTGCAACATCCTTTGATGTTTCTTTTCGGTACCGCGTCTTTTTTCGTGTTTGTCACAATTTTGGTCATCGGTTTTTATTTAGCTCCGATTTACATTAACAATCACCTGGGGAAAGGCGCGGATGTGTATGCCTCTTATGAGATGTATTTCGCGCTGGGCAGCATGATGGCAGGACTGGCGGTCCGGCAAGTGTTCAGAAACATCAACACGGTGCTCGCTATCATCATCATGTCACTGAGCGTGATGGTGATTTATTTTATCTGTATGCTGAACATCAGCTTAGCGGTATTTTATCTGATTGGACTGATTCAGGGTTTTTGCAACGCGGGAACGCGGGTGATGCGGATGACTTATCTTTTTCACCATATCCCCAACAGCATCATCGGACGCACCGGTGGAGTGTTCATGACGATTAGTGTTACGCTCCGGTTGATTTTGCTCTTTACTTTATCAAGAACTTTTTTTGTAACGGATGACAACGTGATTTACAGCTTCGGAATCCTGGCATTGTTTGCTCTCAGCGGAGCGGTCTTGATGATGATTTATTATAAAAAATTATTGGCAATGCCGTCAAGGGCGTGATGGTTTATGTGAACTAAATTATCGGAAAACATCATGTGTAAAATTGTTTGAAGATTGCGCAAATCTACTTAGTTGGCTATTTATTATCCAGCATTGGGCAGAAAATGTTGCTAATTTCATTACATTAGCAGAATTGTAACGGCTGAAGAGGGATTGGTAAACTTAAAAGTCCTTTAATCATGAAAGCCATTTATTCCCGCCACTCTTGTACGAATGTAATAACGTACAAAAATATTATAAGTAATAAAAAGCGCTTTGTCGAGAAATCATATCGCATAGTGCTTATCATGGTATTTATTTTTTATACGATTCCTTTATTTTCACAACACATCAACATGAGTGGCGGTGGAATTTACATCGGCAATAAAACCGCTATAAAAGTTCCCGGAACGATCCGCCTAGATAGCAGCGCAACGCTTCACAATTACGGAACCGTGAAAGCAAAAGAAATTCAAAATTCGGGTACATTCGAAATGAAAGGCGACCATTCTGAAGTAGTGATTGACAGTACGCTTGTTTTGGAAAAGGGTAAATTCTTCCTTAATCAAAACTCAATTGTTCTGAATAATTCTGACAGTGCTGCTTTACAGCGGGTCAATGGTTACCTGATTGCCGAGAATTCATTGTGGGGAAAATTGATATGGAAAATCGGTGAAGCGAGCGGAAAAAAATATGTTGTGCCTTTTGTCAATGATTCGCTTGAAAACACAGGCATCGAGTTGGATATATTAGAGGCAGGCGCAGGAAATGGATATTTTGAATTCAGTACTTACCTTACAAATTCCGACAACTCGCCTCAGCCACATGAAATAAGGTCGCTGCGTTTTGCTTCGGCAGGGATAGATACCCACGCCCTGAAAATCGCTGACCGATACTGGCTTCTTAATGCAAAAGACTATTCGGAAAAACCTGTGTCGAAAGTGTCTATAAGATTCAGTGAAAGTGAACTGTTGGGCGATAATTCAATTACTGGAGATAGTCTTATATTATCCGGTTTGATAGATAATTGCTGGAAAGACTGGACTAAAATCAGCGGAATGGTGAACGCCTCCGAAAAAATATTTCAGTCTGATTCAATAGATAATTATTCGGTATTTATTCTGCACGAACCGGTTGACTGGGAAGTTGTAGGCACGATGAGTCACTATGACAAGCCTGTTTCGCCCGCCCCGCAGTTGGCAATCAGCGACACTGCCTATACTTTCACCTTTCCTGTTGACGCGAAATATTGGGGCAACCAGATAGAATGGGCATTTGACAGCAATTTCAGCAATTCGCAAATTGCAACTTCACCGCATGATATTGAAGTTACCCTCGAACCGATGAGCGACACGCTGTTGTGGGTGCGAGCGCGGGACAGCGTGAGCGGCTGTTTTACCAAATCAATTACAACGCTCGCTATCGTGGATACCATGTCTCCGAAGGAACCGCCAACAGATACATTTATGACGGTCTGTTCGGGTTCCTCTTCTACAGTTGATATTCCGAATAGCCAGTCCGGAAAGCTTTACAAGCTCAGAATACACACAACGACAGTGGACAGCGCTATGGGCAATGACAATATGTTGAGCCTGAATACTGGCGATATTGATACGTCAACTGTATTCAATGTGCTTATGACGGATACGCTTACCGGTGATACGCTTGTACTTGATTCTACCTTTATCATCCTTGCAGCCGGGCTTGTGGAAACTCCGCTTTTCCTGGAGGGTGATACATTTGTTTACATCAATGACAGCGTTTGTTATTTTGCCGCTGCAAAGAATGCTGCAAAATTGCGGTATAGTATCAGCAGTGACGCTACTATTGATTCTATAACTGGATGTGTTACCGGCATAACCGACAACTTTGTTGTAAAAGCAACTGCGACAGGACTGCCGGGATGCGGTATTGAACATAATAATTTATCTGTAACTGTTACAGATATAGCTATACCGATTTATCCGGAAGAGAAGCATGTAATCACGGATACATTACATGAAGTTAATCTTGTATTAGATAGCATTTTGGCGGGCAGTGGAGGCAACCAAATAGAATGGGCAACCAATTTTGAATTTGAAAATTCAGAGATACTCACTTCCCCGGCTACGATTAATATTACTTTACCCGCAGGTACAGATACGCTTATTTACCTGAGAAGCCGCAATAATGAAACACAAAAAGTAAGCAAAACAGGGACAGCACGACTCAAAGTGCAATGGGCTGCATTAAGTGCGGGTTTATTGGATAAAAGTAAGTGGATTCTGGATACGGTTTTAAGAGATGAATTCAACTATTTAAATACAAATGAACAAGATTTTATTCAAAAATGGGCATTAAATTATTGCTCTAGTAATTGTAATGTAGGAAACAATTGTACATCTGACGGATCAATCTGCTGTAATCATGAGCATGGCGCAAAGGAATTGCAATATTACAATAGCGGTAATGACGATAACGGTTCGGGCGGAGAAGTGTATTTCTTAAATGGTGTAGCACACTTAACTGCAACAAGAATATCTCCTCCATTCACAAAGCC
The DNA here is from genome assembly GCA_041748615.1 of Chitinophagales bacterium. Taxonomy (GTDB): domain Bacteria; phylum Bacteroidota; class Bacteroidia; order Chitinophagales; family CAIOSU01; genus JBGTCY01. The sequence continues at coordinate 1,919 of JBGTCY010000015.1, read as the reverse complement.
GAATTGTAATCGCACATTTGATTACAAAGCAGGAATGTTGTTTAGCAGAAACACATATCCTGTAACTACGCCCGGCTTGTTTGAAATCAGGTGTAAAACACCAGCAGGGTTGGGCGCTTTTCCGGCATTCTGGTTATTGAGCCTTTTTACCGAAATTGATATTTTCGAGCATGATATCTGGGTTTCGGGCAATACACGGAATACGCATTCCGGTCCCATAGATTGGACAGTAAGCGGTGCTCCTAAATGTGAAGGAATTTTTTTCAAGCAAACACCGTGCGATTTTTCACAAGATTGGCACACTTTTTCAGTGATGTTATCTGAAACTAAAATTATTTTTTTTGTGGATGGAAAAGAAACCTGGTCAACAGACAGGGACATATCCAATCCGTTTCCTGCCAATCTCACCTCCCCTGTTCGCCTAATAATCAACTTGGCAATGTTCAATCCCTATGACGGTTTTGAAGAACCAAATGGAACTGTTCATGATTTTCAAATTGATTATGTGAGGTATTATCGTCCCGCTTCAGATAATACGTCAAATCCGCCTCAGTGCCTGCAAAACTTGCAAAGCGGTTCTGCTAAAACTTATGAAAGCGTCCCAAAATCGGTTATTATTTCACCGCCTTTCAATAATAAAAAGATTTTTATTAATAATGCCCCATTTAATCAAACTGTGCCAATAGCTTCAAGCAGAATCAGTGCGGTGAACACGGAAAATGATGTAAAAGTATTTTATAAGAGGGGCAATGTTTTTAGTGGGTTGGGTACTGCTTATGTCGCATACTCAAACAGTTCAGGCAATTGGTTTGAAAAACGCCTGACCGGCTTAAATATTAACTTGTGGGGGAATTTAATACAATTCCCCCCTGTGAAGGATTACCTCACTCCCGTTAATGAAAGTCTGGTGTATTATCAAGGTGTAAATAATGAGTTGATGTATTTTAAAGAAACCGGAAACACCTGGGGTAGTTATCAAGCTTACATTGACCATAACCCGCTCAAGCCCATCAATAATTGCGCAGGGCATATTGCTGCGATGGCGCTGACGGGTGCAGTATTTTACAAGGGAACCGATAATAATTTATGGCACTGGCTTCCCTATGCCAACAACGGAAAGCTATATCAGCTCACAACCAACAATGCAATAGCCGGAGCGATAGTTATGCATCCAAGCGGTTTCCTTGCATTTTACCGCGACAGCAATAACAGATTAAGGCAACTTTACTGGTGGCTGACCTGGCATGAAATCGTTGTTGTAAACCAACCAATACTTACCGACAACATCGTTATTGATGATGCCAATTCACGCGTTTATTTTATCGGTAATGACAATGCAATTTATTACTATACTTATAATTACAATACCATAAATCCGGCAGATTTGGTTAAATTGGGTAATCGTAACACCGATAACAGGAATAACGAAACAATGTGCAATTATTACCACAATGCCGCATCATGGTTGACATTAAGCCATGACAAGAAAACACTTTTCTATAAAGGTACTGACGGAAAAAGATGGTATTACTTCAACGACCATGAAAACAATACCTCAAGCCGTGAAAACTGGAACAAAACACCTTTAGATTATGCGCATAATGTACATGGACCGATGGCGTTTGAAGCGTCAAATTCCGGAAGAATATTTTATTCAGGAAGTAATGCCAGATTGTATGCTGTTGAACTGGCAGATGCCGACACTCCTATTGATTGTCCACATGTTTACCCAAATATGAATATTTACAAAACGAATGTCAGTTATTCTGATACCCAGGTAATGGACGAGAACAGCACGCATACAGGGCAAAACCATGGCCCTGATGTATTGGTGTATCCTAACCCATCCGACAATTCCTTTAAAGTTTTATTAAACAATCTGGCAGAAGAAGTTTATTGTGAAATATGGATTACAGATA
>JBGTCY010000014.1:0-6726 GCA_041748615.1 Chitinophagales bacterium | reverse complement strand
AAGCTGCAAAAGGTGTCTGATTTTACTCATGCTGATCGTTTTATTCGCCATAGTTTGTCCGATTTGGTTTGAACCAAATCTTGACATTTTATGACGCCTTTACAGCATGAACTTTGAACTTCGCTTCAGGTGGTCAATTTGCACCGGACAGGGGTGGTCAATTTCGTCCGGTCAAAGGTGGTCAGTTTGCTCCGGAATCAGGTGGTCAATTTGACCGGATTTTGCATCATGTCGCTATGTTCTAACTTCTTTATTTCATTTTCAAACAAACGCTCGAAGACTTGAATGAACGGGGTCTCAAAATTCTTTCGTTTTTATCATCCTAAGTTACCACCAATAATAGCGTAAATATTTTCCGGTTGCCAGTTTCTTTCCTTTCCGAATCGCATTCTTTTTTCTGTTCTGAATTCATTGAAATTACTTTGTCGCATAAACTCCTTAGCGCTTAAATTATCAATTGGAAATGCGGCAAAATCTTTTGATTTTAATCTCAGCTTCATCAGTTCTTGTCCTGCTGAACTTGTAGTTGCGATGATTAAACCGTCTCCTAAATCCGGCAAATAGAAGCCTTTCACTTCGTTGTCCTGTAAATATAAAAAGCCGTTTGAAAGGTGTTGTTCAAGAACCAAAACTCTTTCTTCGCCTGTCGCTTGTCTGTCTAAATTTAAAATCTGTTTTTTAAAGTCACTGTTGAGCGTAATAATATTCCCGGAATTCTTGAATGTTCTGTTTGCTCCTTCACACCTGAAAATCAGATATTCAGTTTCTATTTCAAAACCAATTTTTTTATAAAGCGGCTCACCCAGTTCGGTTGCCAAAAGATAAATTGTCTCACAACCTTTTGAAGATGCGGTTTCAACTAAAGTTTGGGTGATTGCTTTTCCGATACCCTGGTTTCTATAGTGAAAGTGAACAATAATATGAGCCAACCAGGCAGTTTTATTGTGAATGATTGTTGTCCCAATGCCAACTATCTTTTTATCAATTTTTACTTTAATCGGAAAGCAATAATTGGTATTTGTGTAAGCGTCAATAATTGGAAGAACGTCTTCCCAACCAAATGGAAGCAGGTCGGAAATAGAATTGATGTCGCTATGTTCTAACTTCTGTATTTCCATTTTCAAACAAACGCTCGAAGACTTGAATGAACGGGGAAAAAGGAATGACCTTTTAAAAATATTAGTGCTTCCTGTTTAATGTAAGAATTTCCTCTTCTCCAGCCAGATTCATCAAAAATACCAATGTATCATTGTTCAACTGATTGATACCTACCACAAACTCTTTCTTACCTGCCGGTGTAACGTAGAGCATTTCATTTTGTATTCTGAAACTCCCGGAATCTTTTTCGCTGCCTATTTTAGAAATGTACGTTTTATTTTGCTCGAATTTAAAATACACATTGTTTTTGCATTTATCCATCCCCTTAGCCTCACTTGTCCAGCTAACGCACTTCCATTCACCAATTATCCTTTCGTATTTATCTGAATTTGAACAAGAGAAAATGAAAATGAAAAATGAAAAATAAATCGCACTTGTTTTCATTTTTTATATTTTAGGGAGTTTTGTCTATTCCTCTATTCCGCACTGTATCCAAGTCTCGCTTGCACTCAGGCAAACGCTCGAAGCCATGAATGTACGGGGGGATTGATTGACTTATTTTTTATTTTTCCCAAATCAGGATAGTGACAGGAACAGTTAAAGTAGAGCATGTCACTTTCCACCAAAAAACTAAATTTCCGCTGCTGCTTTCTACACCGGCTGCATAAGTAATTGCCCCGGGAAACCCACCATTGCTTTTTTGAATAGAGCTTGCCTCATGTCCCTGGGGGGCAACCGCAAATTCAGCTTCTTTTATACTTGAAGAACCACTCACAATCTGCGCTGTATATCTTTTCCCTGATTTAGCATTGAATAAATTACTTTGCCAAATACCCGAAGTCTGGGCCGAATAGCTTTTCTCTATTTTTAGCGTCCAACCCTTTTCGGTCATTGTTTTTTTTTGTTGCTTAACATATTCCGGTGTGTCGTTCATTTGATTAAGAATCGGAAGGTCATTTATTTCACCTGAAGTGATGGAATGACTACATCTGTCAGTGTTTTCCGTCAAACAATTTTTTCCGGATACATCAATGAATGGAATTAAAACGAACAGGAAGAGCATTGTTACGATTATTTTTTCAGTTTTCATACACCGGTGATTTTTAGATTTATAAAATTTTATTTTTCAAAAATACTTTTTTTATCTTTCTTAGTCCACGGTTAATGTTCTCCTATCGCAAGCATTAACGCGATTGTTTGGAGCAGGTGCCTGGCCGGCAACGGCAGCAGCAACTTCAAAAAAAACGCGCCTGCTCTGCTGAGAATAGGCGCGTTTGGAATTTTAATCTGACCTGACCGTTTGCTCGCAAAAGAGCGGGCTGAACAGATTAGATTTTGTTGAGCGTGGCGGTGATAACGCCTGTTGATTCTGTGACGGTTCCCACCAGTTTTGATTTGCTCATTTCTGTGACATTGATTACCGTAGTGATGCCGTCACTGACCAGCGTAAGGACAGTTTCATCGCTGTTGAATGACCATGTTCCCGTGGTTTGCTGCGGGTCGGAAGGGTCGCATTTTGTAGGACCTTCATCCTCCTTATACACTCCGCCTGTCTCAAAAATGTTCAAGTCGTCTTTTCGACATGCCTGAAATGTGGCAAAAACATCGGTTGGCGTGGTGCTTCCTGTCATCACCATTGAAAAAGCAACTACTTTCCACTGCCCGAGAATCATTTCGGAGCGTGATTCATCATCGCTGCAACCGGTAATGAAGATGAAAGCGAAAAATGCGCAAAGAATAATTTTTACTGTTTTCATAATCTCCATTTTTTGACAAAAGTATTTGATGAATTCAAACTTTGACGGATTCAGGATGAAATCTTATCCACCGCTGAACTATACGGGGTGTCTATTTTTTTATTTTAGTACGGTTCTGATGAATTCCATTTTAGCCCGCGTTAGTCTGTGCGCCAGCCACTTGCGCCTGTGGCAGAGCGGAATGAGGATTGAGGTTTTAGGATAGAATTTTGGGCGATTCTAAAAATTACTCTATTGATTGGGATCGGGAAGTTTATCCTCTTTCAAGGCTTTGATATATCCCTCAATAGCTTCTTTAATATTGACAATTGCTTCTTTTTTTGTTTTCCCCTGGCTGACACAACCGGGAAGGCTGGAGCACTCAACAACCCAATAGTTGTCTTCTCCGGGATTAAGTATTATTTGGCGCTTAAAACTGATTTGTTTGGCTTAAAATTAGAGTACATTTTTCAAAGTATGTCAGTTCAATTTGCAGCGAATTGGTGGTTACAAAAGATGATTTCTCTTTTGGTCAGTATTCTTATCTTCTCCCTATTCCTCAGTTACCGGAAGCGTTGAAATATCCCGCCTATTTAAAACTGATTTTAAAATTTGCGATGACGGGCCAATGGTCGGATAATGGCAAGGTATCATTTCCATTGTAATAAAAACGCGGGTCATCCGTGCTGTAGAATGTCGGTGTGATTTCAATATCCGGATTACTTCTGTAAAAAATTTTATCCACGATTTCACAGTTGAAGCTGTTGCGGTTTGGAGTGCAGTCGCGTAATGGGTCCGGAGAAAAATCAGGAACGGAGCCGGAGCGGTTCATTTCCAACCACACATCCCTGAATCCCAAATCGAGCATTGCGCGGATGGTGTCGCCTTCCCGCGTATATCTGCAATTAAAGTCACCCATCACGATGACCGCTTTGCCTTCCGAATGTTGCTGGAGATAGGCGCAAAGCTGTGCGATATTCTTCCTCCGCGCTTCCAATGATTCAGTGTTTGCACCCGCGTTGCAATGCAGGTTGTAAAAATCAATCACCCCGCCACCGGGAAATGAAATCTGAGAATAACTGAAACCTTTCGGAGTGAGGCAATCGGCACCGGTGCAATCATCCCAGGGAACGCGCTCCACATTGGCAATCGGGAAAACGGAAAAGGTATTTAACCCGTCACCACCGGGGACACAGCCCGTTGTTTCAGTCCTGTACGGATGCGTATTGTTCAGCAGCAATGAGTCATGATAACAAAAATCTTCCTGCACCTGCACGATGGAAAATTCATTGAGCAGTTTGCCGATTTCAGTTGTATAGAGTACGGGGTTGGATGATGAAATAATTTGCGGAAGCCCGGCAACATTATAAGTGATTACCGAGATGTTCACCTCATTCGTTTCCTTTTTACATCCCGCGCAAAAAAGAATCCAACACATTAAAAACAGAAATCCGGTTTTTATTTTATACAAATCAATCGGGGTTAAAATGATGAAAGAATCACCATGAATTTCATGTGAAACAAATTAAAGATACTACATATTCTGCCATATGGTGGCTGGTAGTTTAATGTTTAAAGTTTAATGTCCACAGACCACAGTCAAGAGTACTCATCACGCAAACATTGAGGCGAAAGCTCAGGCTATCATGCTGAGTTCATCGAAGCCAGGCGAGGTTGCCCCGCGCCACCGTTCGGCAGGCTGCCAATGACGCATGGTCTAATCATTTGTAATCATTTTGGTACAAATAGTAAAATACATCATTTGCTACAGGGATGTATTTTAATATATGGAACCTCAGGATAACGGCTTGGCTCGCATCCTGGCATTACGCAAGCTCCCTTGCCCCTGTCCATCTCCTCGCGCAAGCATTGAGGCGATTGCTTGGAGCGAATGCCTGCTTGTGCGGTGCCTGGGAGTTTAATGTCTGAAGTCTGGTTCTACTCACGCAAGCTCCCCTGTCCCATGCCCCTGTCCCTTCTATTCATCCATTGCTATCATCACGTTTCCGGTTTTATGACCGGTGGCGACATAGCGATACGCGTCAGCAATTTTTTCCAGAGGATAGGTTCTGTCTACCACGGGTTTGAATTTTTTCTGTTCCATCAGATTTTTCATAAAAGTCAAACTCGCAGGAATGTCCGTTGGAAAGGGGAAGATGACTTTTTTAGCTCCCGTGAGCGGAGTAAAAAGCGTGAAGAAAATATTCTGCGACCAATCCCCTAATTCCGAAGAAATGTAAATGCCTTTCAGATTTAGCAGTGACTTGCATTTGCCAAAAGAACTTTTTCCCACCGCGTCAAAAACAAAATCAAACCGCTCATCCATCGCGGTGAAATCTTGCTGGGTGAAATCAATCACTTTATCCGCTCCCAGCGATTTTACCAGTTCAAGATTTCTCGTGCTGCAAACTGCGGTGACTTCCGTGTTTGAGGATTTCAGAATTTGCACCAATGCAGAACCGATGGCGCCACTGGCTCCGTTAACCAAAATTTTCTGACCGGATTTCAGCGTCACTTTGTTGATGAAATTCAGCGCGTAATGCGCTCCCTCAATGCTTGCCGCGGCTTCCGCGAATGTAAAACCGTCCGGCATTTTCATGAGCGTTTGATGCTCAGCCAATGTCATGTAGCGGGCATGTGAGCGTAACCCCATGTCATCAAATCCAAAAACCTTGTCGCCTGTTTTGAAAGCGCGCACGTTGCTTCCGATAGTCACAATTTCACCTGCAAAATCAGTTCCGGTGATGGATAATTTCGGTTTAAATAAACCCGTAGCCAGCTTCATGATGAAGGGCTTGCCCGATAGTATCGCGCAGTCTGTTCTGTTCACGGTGGCGGCATGAACCCTGATTAACACTTCCTTATCACCGGGTGTTGGAACTTCTACTTCCCGGACACTGATGACATCCGGTGAACCATATTTTGTACGTGTAGCCGCTAACATTTTGGATTGACGAATTTATTCCGCGCAAATTAGAAAATAGCAGGCTTTAAGAATGCCTTGCCTCGCGCAAGTTTGCGCTGTGTGAAGGGATGAGCCGTCATCCTGAACCTTTCGAAGGATGACGCGGGAAGAGACAGGGAACATGGGGTATGGAACACGTGATGAAGAATTGCCAATGAACTATGAGCTATGTTAGAGTAGCGTAACAAACACGAGTGGATGCCAGAACAAGTCCCATGATACAAACATTAAACTGCATGGAAGCGCACAGACTTTCTCTCGAAACTTTCGCTTCAATGCGATAAGAGGACAGTCTCTTATTCAATTTCTTTGAACTCTTGAAGAGCTAAATAAAATCCAAGTCCAAATAAAAGAGTAATCAATCCCGCGAAATATGGTATTATTTCAATCATTTTTTTGGTTGTTTAAAATTTTTAAATAAATACCAAAAGCCAGTATCGTGGGCACCCAAATTCCAATAAATATTGCGGCAATTGCCTCTCCGTTGAAATACAATATTTCCGAGAAAATAAGAGAAAGAAAAGCTGCGATAAATAGTAATTTATCAGCTGTAGTAAATTTTTTAAACATGACTTAAATGGGTTTTAAATTCTTAATAATCTAAATGGAAACCATTAAGGTAACAGAAAATTCTGGTTTTTGTTTATACTCAGGCATTTCTCCAAAAAACAAATATCTTCCCATTTCCAGCCCTGCTCCATGCAATCGCCCTCAATGCTTGCGCGAATACCGGAAAGGGACGAGGGACGAGGGACAAATAATAACAACTAACAATTAACAACTAACTGTCCTGTACTGAAATAAGTTGACCGTTTTTGAGGGTAAAAAAAAACTCAAAAAATGGCAACAAGAGAAGCATTCAACAATCGAAGAAGCCGTCAAAACCGGTATTTTAGTGAAAGTTTTAAGAAAAAGAAAGTACGTGAG
>JBGTCY010000013.1:0-26326 GCA_041748615.1 Chitinophagales bacterium | reverse complement strand
TCGCCTTGTTCATTATATCGAATTAACGCAGCTTCCAAACCGCCTGCTGCCGAATCGGATTCCGTAACGCCTGCGGCATATCCTCCCGTGCTCACTTTTATAAAACCCTGCCAGCCCTGCCAGTAATTAAATGTTTTTTTACCATAGTAATTCTTCAATATCATGTTACCGTAAATATCAGTTTTTACAAATACACATCCCCTCCATCCGTCAGTTTCAGGGCGGTTCACACCACGCCCCATTACTGCATAACCCGAATCTGTTTCAGCCACTCCAAACGGAAAATTGTTTCCGCTGTAAGGGTCAAATGCTTTGCTGAACGTTATGTCTTGTGCAAAAACATTGAATGGCAACAATAATAATATGAAGGCTGTTTTCCACATTACCGGATAATAGCTAATTTTTTCGTAGTGTTGATGCCTTCGGCATTTCTTACATTGAACAGGTAAATGCCGTCAGGCAGGTCTTTCAGGCTGAAATTGAATTGCCTTGTTCCTGCTTCCAGCCTGCTTTCCTGCGCTTTGCTGCCGATAACTCCCGTAACCACAAGCCGCCATGCCGTGGCGGATTCAGGCAGTTCAATCGTTACCTCACCCCGCGTCTAGCGCAAGCGTCTTGTGCCTTTCTTCCTTGAGCAGCTTGCCTCGCTTTAGCGGGTTCGCTCGTTTGACAGACCATATCATCTTACCTTTATTCTTAAAATTACCATAATGAGCCGTAAATACAAATCCGTGTCAATTGCCAATTGTATTTTGTCAAAACATTAAACTGTTGTGAGGTGCAAGCAGGCATTCGCTCCGGGCTATCGTCTAATGCTTGCGCGAGAAAAAAGACTGTGGACTGTTGACCGTTGGCTGTGGACAGGAGAGTAACAAACACTTGGGGATGCCGGAATAAATCCGGCATGACACAACAATAGGTCAAACTTTAAACCTTAAACTCCTTTCCTTGCCCGGAGGTAAGAAACTTCAATCGCGGAACGCTACCAATCAAAGAAAGACATAGACGTATGAAAAGAGCGCAAAATTCATTTTCAATGACTTAAGTCCTTCGCTTTTATATTTTTCTATTTGTACTTTTGTAAGGAATCAAAAAAAATATGTTGTTATGAAAAAAGAAACGAAACAAGCCGCGTTATGGCTCGACCATTCACAGGCGCACCTGTTCGGCTATCGCGAAGGTGAAAGTTATTTGATTGAAACCATTGAATCGCCTCTTGAACGTAAGCCGCGCATCGAAGGGGAAGGAAATGACACCACGCGTTTCGGTGCGAATTATTATTCGAATAATGAAGACCGCAAGCATAATAAAATGCAGAATGAGTTGGCTTCCTTTTTCAGCGAACTGGAAGGCAAGCTGAAAGATTTTGATGAAATTTTGTTGTTCGGACCGACCAATGCCAAGGAGCAATTATTCAACAGGCTTTCCGAAAACAAGTCTTATGTTTCAAAAACATTTTCAGTAGAAAGTGTCGGTAAACTGACTGAAAATCAAACACTCGCTTATGTGCGGGATTTTTTCAAGGCATTAAGCGCATGAGTCATTCTCGTTTTGTGAGTGCAGAGGAAGCGGTTAAAATGATTCGTTCCGGAAATCGGGTCTTCATCCAGGGAAGCGCTGCTACGCCACTTCATCTGTTGAAAGCGTTGGAACAGCGGGCTGGGGAATTGAAAGCGGTTGAGTTGGTGTGTATCAGTATCATTGGCGAAACGGGCATCGCGCGACAGGAATTCAGCGAAAGTTTTTATTTCAATTCATTGTTTGTTTCTGCGCCCATCCGGAAAAACGTCAATCACGGCAATGGCGATTATGTGCCGGTTTTTCTCAGTGAAATTCATCGTCTTTTTGAAAATAATATTCTGCCGCTTGATGTCGCGTTGATTCATGTGTCGCCTCCTGACCGCCACGGTTTTTGTTCGTTGGGCGTTTCAGTGGATGTGGCGCGCTCGGCTGTGAAACACGCTAAACATGTGATTGCGCAAGTTAATCCGAAAATGCCCCGCACGCATGGTGACGGGCTGATTCACGTCAGCGAAATCAACGCGCTGGTGGAAACCGGTGACGCGCTGCCGGAAGTGAATTATGCCGATGAAATCACTGATTGCGAGCGCACGATTGGCAAACACTGCGCTTCGCTGATTGAAGACCGCTCCACGCTGCAAATGGGAATCGGTACCATTCCGGACGCGGTGCTTGAATGCCTGACGCATCACCGTGACCTTGGCGTGCATACTGAAATGTTTTCGGACGGCATCATGCGGCTGGTTAAAAAAGGGGTGATTACCAACCGCTATAAAAAGAAGCATCGCGGCAAGGTGGCAACTTCCTTCGCGATGGGAACGCGGGCGCTCTATGATTTCGTGGATGACAATCCGCAATTTGCTTTTTTAGAAGCGGGATATGTGAATGACGGAAATGTGATTCGCTCGAATCCGCGCGTAGTGGGGATTAACAGCGCCATCGAAATTGACCTCACCGGGCAGATTTGCGCGGATGCCATCGGCATCTATCAATATTCGGGCGTGGGCGGACAAATGGATTTCATTCGCGGGGCTGCATTATCGGAAAACGGCAAACCCATTATCACGATGGCTTCACAAACGGGAAAAGGAATTTCTAAAATCGTTCCTTTCCTCAAAGAAGGCGGAAGTGTGGTGACTACCCGCGCGCATGTGCATTATGTGGTGACGGAATATGGGATTGCATATCTGTTTGGAAAAAATCTGCGGCAGCGTGCAGAAGCTCTGACACAGATTGCGCATCCTGAACATCGGGATAAATTAGAGGAAGCAATCACGGAACGGTTCGGTAGAAAATGGGTGAAAATGCAGGGAGAGTCGAATTGAAATTAGGCGAAAATAGATTAAACCATACTAATACGTTGTTGTTTTTTTAAGCGCCAAAAAACAATTCACAAAAAACAAATAATCCTCAAATTCTAAAAAATCAAATCAATCCAGACATTCTATGATGTTGGTTTGAAGTTTTCTTTTTGTGATTTGTAATTCAATTTCTGTCAATAGACGGACTTTTTTTCTTTAGAAAAAAAAGTAGTTACATCAACCGCTTTTCCAGCAATTTATCCAACTCCACCATCTTCAGATTTTTTCCGATGATGATGCCATCCTGGTCAATCAAAAATGAGGCGGGAATGGAATTCACCCGGTAGCTGTCCGCTGCCGAGCTTTGCCAGCCGGTGAGTTCGCTGACATGTTCTTCCCAGATTAAATTATCCTTCCGGATGGCATGCAGCCACTTCTCGCGGTCATTATCCAAAGAAACACTGTAGATTTTAAAACCTTTCGCTTTTTGGAAAGTCGCGGTTTTGTATTTTTCATAAACTGCCACCACTTTTGGATTTTCTTTACGGCAGGGTTTACACCATGATGCCCAAAATTCAATCAACACCAGATTGCCCCTGAGCGAGGTAAGTTCCAATTGTTCTCCACTCCTGTCCGGCATGGAAATATCCGGAGCGGAGAATCCGTTCACTAATTTATTCTCGCTGAAGTTTCCGCACGATGCGAAAAATACAATCCCGGAGATGATTGTCAGATGCATGAAATATTTACTGATTTTGTTCATAGTGTTCGATTTTTTTCTTCCATGCTTCCGGTACTAAAACGCTTACTTGTTGCTCATAATCAAATGCAACGAGCACTGTATGCGCTTTTGCAACAAGCGGGTTTGCCGTTCTGTTTTTGCAAATCAACTCATATTCAAGTTCAAAACTTTTATTCCCGATTTTACTACAACGGGTATGCACTTCCAACTCATCATGAATGACTACCGGTTGCAGAAAATCAACGGTCGCTTTAGCCAGAATAAAACCGGGTGAAGTTTGCATTTCCATCTTCAGCACTTCATTAAAATAGGAGATACGCGCCAGTTCAATGTAAGTGAGATAATTGGCATTGTTGACATGCTGCATCGGGTCCATGTCGGCAAAACGGATTTGAATGGGAGTGGTATGTCGGAAATTGAAACCGGAATTCATGAAGTTGTTCTTTTTGCAAAAATCTGAAAATAAACCGGGTTGTTATGGATAAATGAGATTTACACAAATAACAGAAATTTTTTTCTGAGGAAGCCCAGCAACCGATTTTTCCCAGAAATACCCCTTGATTAATATCTTTGCAAACTCAATTATTTAATGCAATCCGAAAATATCCATCCTGTATTTGATAATCTGCTTTCGCGCGAAGACAAGGAGCGGCAACTGCAACAGCGCGCCAAAGTGCTGTGGTTCACCGGACTGTCCGGGTCGGGCAAAAGCACAATTGCCCATCATTTGGAGAAACGACTGCATGAGGCGGGTTTTTTCACCATGACGCTCGATGGCGACAACGTGCGCACCGGCATCAACAGCAATCTTGGTTTCACCGAAGCCGACCGCCAGGAAAACATCCGCAGAATCGCTGAGGTGTCAAAACTGTTTCGCAACTGCGGGATTATCACAATTAATTGCTTCATCAGCCCCGTGAATGAACTGCGCGACATGGCGAGAGCCATTATCGGCAAGGATGATTTCATCGAAATTTATGTGAACGCGCCCCTCGAAGTCTGCGAACAGCGCGATGTGAAGGGCTTATATAAAAAAGCAAGGGCGGGCGAATTGAAAAATTTCACCGGCATTGACGCGCCATTCGAAGCGCCCGACAATCCCGATATTGTCCTCAACACCGCTCAACTTGATATTGAGCAATCAGTAAATAAAGTATTGGAATTTATTTTGCCGAAAATCAAATTAAAAACGAAGTGAAGAAACAAAACAGTTTCAACCAACTTTAAACTTCAAACATTAAACTTTAAACCTCTCCATAAAAAGTTAGCACTACTAATGATCAATTATCATCTCAATCACCTGAAAGAATTAGAAGCGGAAACCGTTTTCATCATGCGGGAGGTGGCGGCAACTTTTCAAAATCCCGTGTTGCTGTTTTCCGGTGGAAAAGACTCTATCGTGCTTTCCCACCTTGCCCGCAGGGCGTTTTATCCGGCTGCCATCCCGTTTCCGTTTATGCACATTGACACCGGACATAATTTTCCCGAAACGATTTCCTACCGCGACAGCCTCATCAAAAAAATCGGGGCAAGGCTGATTGTCGCTTCCGTGCAGCAATCTATTGACAGCGGCAGGGTGCGCGAGGAAACCGGCTTTGAAGCCAGCCGCATCCGCCTGCAGACGACCACCCTGCTTGATGCTATTGAGGAAAACAAGTTTGACGCAGCCATCGGGGGTGCGAGGCGCGATGAGGAAAAGGCGCGGGCGAAAGAGCGCTTCTTCTCTCACCGCGATGAGTTCGGACAGTGGGACCCCAAAAACCAGCGCCCCGAACTATGGAACATCTTTAATGGCAAAAAACACCATGGCGAGCATTTCCGCGTGTTCCCCCTCAGCAACTGGACGGAATTGGACATTTGGCAATACATCCGTATGGAAAACATCGAGATGCCCAACCTATATTTCTCCCACAAGCGCCCCTGCTTCGTACGCAACGGGATTATCCTCGCCAAAACCGATTTCATGAAGATTAAACCTGAAGAAAAGGTTGAAGATATGGTAGTGCGTTTCCGTACGATTGGCGATGTCACCAGCACGGGCGCCACGCTTTCCACAGCCGCCACCATTGACGATATCATCGTGGAAGTAGCCGCCACGCGCGTCACCGAGCGCGGAGGCAGGGCGGATGATAAGCGGTCGGAGACGTCTATGGAGGACAGGAAGAAGGAAGGGTATTTTTAATAAAAATCCAATTTCTAAAAAAGTAAATCACAAATAAGCGCCTATATCCAATATTAAAACGCAGCAATAAATATCAGTAATTACCATTACTTATGAAATTTAATATTTGAAATTTATTTGTCTTTTGTAAATTGATATTTGACATTTGTAAATCGAGATTTTTTAAATGACACGCAAAACCCAAACCACCGACAAAGAACAATACCTGAAAATGGAACTGCTGCGCTTCACCACTGCGGGCAGCGTGGATGACGGCAAGAGTACCCTCATCGGCAGGCTGCTCTACGACAGCAAATCCATTTTCGAAGACCAATACGAAAACATCAAAAAAATCAGCGAACAGCGCGGAGAAGAATACGTGAACCTCGCCCTGCTGACAGACGGGCTGCGGGCGGAGCGCGAGCAGGGGATTACCATTGACGTGGCATACCGCTATTTCCACACGCCTCACCGCAAGTTTATCATAGCCGACACGCCCGGGCATATCCAATACACCCGCAACATGGTGACGGGCGCTTCGAGCGCTAACCTCGCCCTCATTCTCGTGGACGCGCGCCACGGCATGGTGGAGCAGACGAGCCGCCACCTCTTCATCGCTTCGCTGCTGAAAATTCCGCACATCTGTGTCTGCATCAACAAAATGGATTTGGTGGATTACAACGAAGACCGCTTTGAAGAAATCCGCCAGCAAATCGAAGGCTTCTCCACCAAGCTCGACACGGTGGATGTGCGCTTCATCCCCATTAGCGCGCTGGTGGGCGACAACGTGGTCACCCGCTCTAAAAAAATGAACTGGTATGACGGTCCCACGCTGATGTACCTGCTCGAAACATTGCACATCGCCAGCGACCAGAACCATATTGACTGCCGTTTTCCGGTGCAGTATGTCGTGCGTCCGCAGAGTTCAGATTATCACGATTATCGCGGCTATGCCGGACGCATTGCAGGCGGTGTATATAAGGTGGGTGACAAAGTGATGGCATTGCCCTCCGGCTTTTCCACCACGATTGAAGCGATAGACGTATTTAATGAAAGCGTGCAGGAAGCCTTCGCACCGATGTCGGTTACCATTCGTCTGAAAGATGACATTGACATCAGCCGGGGAGACATGATTGTGCGGGAAAATAATGTTCCGAAAACCGGACAGGATATTGAACTCATGGTGTGTTGGCTGAATGAAAAACCTTTGCAACTCAACGGCAAATACGCAATTAAACACACTTCCAAGGAAGCGCGGTGCGTGGTAAAAGACATCCGCTACAAGCTCAATATCAACACGCTTCACCGAAACGAGCAGGACAAAAACATCGGTTTAAACGACATCGGGCGCATCACAATTCGCACTACGCAACCGCTGTTTTATGATTCCTACCGCAGAAATCGCAACACCGGTAGTTTAATTATTGTGGATGAAGGCACGAATGAAACGGTGGGGGCGGGGATGATTATTTGATTAGCTGATGAGTTGATTTGATGATTAGCGGATGTGATGATAGGTTGATTTGATGATGTGTTAACCCACATTGCAGCTATCGGGAACGGATTTCTTGTGTGATAAGGGATTCGCTTTTTTGAGTTCGTCTTTGGGGACTATAAATTTTCTGCGGGTGAAGGGTTTGTGTTTGAAATTCAGGGCATCGTAAATGCTTTTCACTTCTTCGGCAGGCTCTGAGCATTTACGGATGATGACCGTTTCACAGCAGGAGGATGTCATTGGTGGCAATGCCCGCGTCTATGACCACGATGGGCTTGCGTCCGCTCAGCAAGGTGCGCACACTCAGCTCGCCTATGATTTTTTCGTAGTGTCGGGCGATGATGCCATCACGCTGCCGTTAGTATTGCTTGGTTGTGACGAAGTGATTTCGGTCGTGGCAAACGCGTTTCAGAAAGAATTCAGCGAAATGGTGCGGGCGGCATTGAATCAGGATGTGGTGCGTTCGCGCAAGCTGCATTACAAGCTGCTGGAAATTATCAATCTGCTGTTCCGCGAAGGCAATCCTGCCGGAGTAAAAGGCGCGCTCGAATTGCAGGGCGTTTGGGGCACTCAGGTGCGGTTGCCGTTAGTACCACCCACGGATGTACTCATGAAAGACTTACAAACTGCAATTCGGAATTTGAAGGGCGTGAAGACTTTAGCCTGATTGATGAGTATAAGATTTAAGGTGGTAAGATTTCCTTGCAGATTTTTGAACATGGTCCAGACAGATTTTTAAAACATTCCCTGAAACGAGATGTGGTTACAGAATTCACCAATCTTTTTTTTTGAGTTTTACCTTTATGCTCATTCAAAGCTTCCTGTGCAAGTTTGGAAAGTTCTTTTTTTGAGTTTTTCAGCGATAGTTCCCAAAGCAATTCATCTTGAATCAATGTAGCAATAGCGTTTTGTTCGGCTTCATTTAACTGGCTCAATTCATCAATTACTTTTTCCAGTTGCTTAGTCATGGTCCTTTATTTTGATTTAAAAAAAACCTTAGTTCACAAATCCCGAAGCTATCTATTTCATAACACCGGTAACCTTTCAAGGGGTGGATATGTCATAGGCACCTTTCCAAAATAACTTTCAATGCATCTAATATCTAAAGTCTAATATCTGCTAACTCCGGCTTTACTTTCCACCAATTTCCCCCTCAGATTTTGCATAATTGGTAGTTTTAGCGTACATTAAGACTCCATAACACCCTCTCTAATATGAAGACTCAATCCATCACGCTGCTGGCAGTGAATCTGCTCTTTTCATTTTTTACTGTTTTTGGTCATGGTAATCACGGTCACTCAAATGCAACCGACACGGAAAACGGAGTCCGTTTTTCAGAAAATATCGGTCAATGGGATGCCCCGGTTATTTTTCGGCTGAAATTTAAAACCGGCACTTTGTTTTTGGAAAGAGACCGGCTGACATTTTCATTTTATGATGGTCATGATTTGGAAAAAATGCAGGACACACTGAGGTATCTTGACAACACCGTGAAAGCACATGCATGGCAAATGATTTTCGCGAATGCGAATCCTTACGCCCGGTTAGTGGGAGAATCACAATATCCGCATTACGAAAACTATTATATTGGCAATGACCCATCCAAATGGAAGTCGGACATCAAAGTGTTCGCGGCAGTCAGGTATCGTAATATCTATCCCGGCATAGATTTTTTAATTGAAGGAATAGACAATCAACTGAAATATTCATTTATCGTGAAGCCCGGAGCGGACCCGAAAAATATTGAAATGATTTATGAAGGGTTGAATTCAATTTATCTTTCAAACAACCAACTGCATTACACGACTTCGGTAAATACCGTTTATGAAGAATCGCCTTACACCTATCAGATTGCGAACAAACGAATTGAAATTCCCACGGAATTTGAGTTGAATGAAAATAGGGTGAAATTCAAACTGCTGAGAAAATATGACCTTGATTATCCCCTCATCATTGACCCAACTTTAGTTTTCTCTACCTATACCGGCTCGTTTGCCGACAACTTCGGCTTCACTGCCACCTATGACAATGCTGGTAATTATTACGCGGGCGGTATCGCTTTTGGATTCGGCTACCCGGTGACAACGGGCGCATTTCAAACCACATTCGCAGGAGGCAGCACACTGGGTGTTGATGTCAGTATTACAAAATTCAACCCCACAGGAACAGGACTGATATACTCCACCTATCTTGGCGGCAGCAGCGATGAATCGCCCAGCAGTCTTGTAGTGAACAGCAACAATGAATTGATTATTATGGGCGTAACCGGCTCATTAAATTTTCCGACCACTCCGGGGGCTTACGACCAAACTTTCAATGGTGGCGTGAATGTATCGTTTCCGCAAAATGGAACTTATTTCCCGAATGGCACTGATATTTTTGTGGCAAAACTGAATGCAGCCGGCAGCGCTTTGCTTGGCTCCACCTACATCGGTGGCTTGGAGAATGATGGGGTCAACTACAATTCCAACACACAGTTGCAATATAATTATGGCGACCAGTTCCGGGGCGAAGTCATTGTGGACAATAACGGATTTATCTATGTAGCTTCCACAACACGCTCATTCAACTTTCCGGTGACGGGCGGTGTGTTCCAACCGAATTTGACAGGAACGCAAGCCGGATGCGTTTTTCGTTTAAGCCCGACATTTACTACGCTGATGTGGAGCAGCTATCTTGGCGGAACCGGTTTGGATGCAGCCTATTCCCTGAAACTTCATGCTTCTGGCGACCTTTTTGTTTGTGGTGGAACCACCAGCACGAATTTTCCGAATACAGCCGGTGCGTTGAACGCCACCTACCAGGGAGGCGCGGCTGACGGATTTATTTCACGCATCAACAGCACTGCGACTACTTTGATTCGCAGCACCTACCTCGGAACTTCCGCTTATGACCAAAGCTATTTTGTTGAAATTGATGGCAATGGAAATATTTATACCGTTGGTCAGACAAGAGGAAATTACCCGATTGTGAACGCGCCATATTTCAACGCGGGCGGTTCTCAATATATTCATAAACTGAATGCTGATTTAACTAACACCATTTTTTCAACTCGTTTTGGAAGCGGTACGGTTGCCGTGAATATTTCACCCACCGCGTTTTTGGTTGACTTGTGCGAGAATGTTTATGTATCCGGATGGGGAGGAGGAACAAACAACGGATGGAATACGCAAACCGGCTCTACTTTCAATTTGCCAATAACTCCCAATGCTTATCAAACAGGTACCGATGGCAGTGATTTTTATTTTATTGTTTTTGAAAGAAATATGAACTCGCTGTTGTATGGTTCTTATTTTGGCGGAAATGGAACACAGGAACATGTGGATGGCGGCACAAGCCGTTTCGATAAAAACGGAGTGATATACCAGGCGGTGTGCGCGGGATGCGGAGGCAACTCGTTGTTTCCGACCACGCCCGGTGTGTGGTCGCGGTTTAATCAAAGCAACAACTGCAATCTGGGCGCGATTAAATTCGAATTACCACTCGGGGCAATTGAGGTGGAAGTGGCTGCATCTCCTGCGGCAACAGGATGCGCGCCTTTCATCGTGCAGTTTAATGACAATGGCTTCAATGCCTCACAATGGCAGTGGTCATTTGGAGATGGCAACACCTCTACGCTCCAAAGTCCTGTGCATACATATCAAAATCCGGGCGTCTATGAAGTGCGTTTAATTGGTATTGATAATACGACTTGTGTTGGCATCACATTGCGGGATACTTCTTTCACTACGATAGTGGTTCGTTCTTCGCAATTCACGGAAATTGATGCTGAAATTTGTGACGGTGACGGCTATTTTTTCGCGGGTAATTTTCAAACCATAACCGGAACTTACTATGACACACTGCTCACTCCAGATGGCTGTGACAGTATCATCCAACTTAATCTGAATGTCCTCTCCAATTCTTTTACAGCAATAACGGTAAGTATCTGCCAGGGCGAAAGTTATTTTGCCGGTGGCGCGAATCAAACAATACCGGGCATTTATTTAGATATATTAACTGCCGCTAACGGTTGCGACAGCATCATCGAAACAACATTGAATGTTTCTCCTGAAATTATTTTCACGCAGGATATTTCGATTTGTTCTGGACAAAGTTTTTTTGCAGGCGGAGCACAGCAAACAGCTTCCGGATCTTATGTTGATTCATTACTTACATCCAGCGGCTGCGACAGCATCATCATCACTAACCTAACCTTGTTGCCTGCGCCTGTGGCAGAGCAAGACGTAAGCATCTGTGATGGAGAAAATTATTTTGCCGGAGGCGGACTTCAAACTACTGCCGGAACTTATTTTGATACATTGACTGCCGCCAACGGATGCGACAGCATTGTGCAAACTAATCTCTTCATTTTATCGCTTGCATTCGAGACAGTGAATGTCTCAATTTGTGATGGAGAAAGTTACTTTGCAGGTGGAGCATTGCAAACTTCAGCAGGGGAATATTTCGACACGCTCACAGCAGTGAATGGTTGCGATAGTATCGTTACCACGAATCTCATGATTTTATTACATTCGTTTACCGAACTCGATGTGAGCATTTGCGATGGTGATGGACATTTTGCCGGAGGAAATTTCCAGACAACTGCCGGAACTTATTTCGATACATTGATTGCTGCCAATGGCTGCGACAGTATTGTCACAACCAACCTCATCATTTTACCGCTTTCTTTCACCACACTCGATATTGAAATCTGTGATGGAGAAAGTCACTTCGCGGGCGGTGCATTACAGACCACAGCCGGACAATATTTTGACACGCTCACAGCAGTGAATGGTTGCGATAGTATCGTTACCACGAATCTCATGATTTTATTACATTCGTTTACCGAACTCGATGTGAGCATTTGTGATGGTGACGGACATTTTGCCGAAGTAAATTTCCAGACAACTGCCGGAACTTATTTCGATACATTGGTTGCTGCCAATGGCTGTGACAGCGTGGTGCAAACCAATCTCACTATATTACCCCTTTCCTTCACCACACTTGATATTGAAATCTGTGATGGGGAAAATCATTTCGCGGGAGGAGGATTACAAAATACAACCGGACAATATTTCGACACGCTCACAGCAGCCAATGGTTGCGACAGTATCGTTACAACAAACCTCACGATTTTGCCGCTTGCTTATCAAACCCGGCAGATAACGATTTGTACGGGTAACAGTTTTTTTGCCGGTGGAGCAGTACAGACACAAAGTGGGACTTACCTTGACACATTTACCGCTTCGAATGGTTGTGATAGTATTCTCACTACTGAACTATTCGTGTTACCAGCTCCTGTGTTCACACAGAGTTTTGAGGTATGTGCCGGTGAGGGTGTTTTTGCCGGAGGCGCTTTTCAAACAGTGTCTGGCGTTTATTATGACACGATTGTAACCGATGAAGGCTGCGACAGCATCATTGCCACAATGCTTCGCGTAGCCGACCCGTTGCAGATTTATGATTTTGATGTGCAGCATATCGGTTGCGGTTGTGTTGTTACAACCGGTGACGAAATTTGTGTGCTCAACTTTGCCGGTTTGCCGCATGGCGCTATTATCCCGGAATATTTTCCCGATTTAGGCGTCACCGTTTTGAAGCAAGCTTATGCTGGATGGCCACAAGCGCTTATCGTTTTTAATTCCAACCTTACGACACCCACACCCGACCCTGAACTACAGGCGGGTATCGGCAACCTCGCTATTTTCCCGAGAAATCTCACAGACAACAACGGTGACGGATTGGTGGATGTGCCGGACGACCAAAGCGCGGGAGGCGTGATTACTTTCATCTTTGACGAGGTACGTACTTTCTTCGGATTGACGCTCGTGGATAACGACCGCAACAATGGAACGATTCGCGCTTTTGACGAAAATAATAATCTCATCACTTCCGTACCCACGCCAAGCGGTGTGAAAGGCTCTGTGCAGGTTTATGATTTGAATATTCCCAATGTGAAAAAAGTAACACTGACCTATGCCGATTCAAGAGGCGTTACCGATATTAAATTTTCCTGCCCGCCACCAAAATTCGGGGTGGATTTGGAGGTGTTTGAACACGGGGAAATTCTAACCAACCGCGAAATCGCGCCTGGCGTTACAGTCTCGGCAATCAGCAATACTAACAAGCCGAATGAAGTGATTATTTTCAACTCAAATGTTACCGGCACCAATGACCCTGACCTTGAAGTGAGCATTGGCAACCTGTTGATTATCCCAGAAAATATTACCGACAATACGGGTGACGGGCTGGTGGATTCTCCCGATGACAGCAACGTGGGCGGCTTTATGACATTTACATTTGATACCGACAGAACCGTTTTCTCCATCACGCTGGTGGACAATGACCGCAATAACGGCTGGATTAAAGCTTATGATGAAAACGATAATCAAATCAAGCACGTCAGCACACCGAGCGGAGCGGAAGGAAGCATTCAGGTCATTCAGATAAATACATCGAACGTACGGAAATTAGTGCTTTACTACTGGGATTCCAGAGGTGTAACTGCCCTGATGCTCGACTGTCCACCGGTGGAATGTTGTGACGGCAGTGCCATCGCGCTCGTATCGGGCGGCACGCCTCCCTATTCCTACGAATGGAGCACCGGCTCCACCGAAGCGCTGGCTGGCGACAGTCTTTGCAGGGGTGTTTATGATGTTACCGTAACCGACTTACTTGGCTGTATTACTGCCGACTCCGTTATCATCGGCCAAGAAGAAGCTGTTTACACTTTTGAAACGGTTGCATTATGTTCAGGAGACAGCGTTTTTGCCGGAGGCGCTTTTCAAACCGCTGCCGGAACATATCATGACACGCTTGGTTTCGAAAACGGTTGTTTCGAAGTGCTGGTTACAGAATTAATCGCACAGCCTTCCTACTTTATTTCAGAGGAGGTAATCATGGATGAAGGCGACAGCATTTTTCTTGCAGGCGCTTATCAAACTGAAGCGGGAGTTTATTCCGATGTATTCCAAACCATCTACGGCTGCGACAGTATCATTGAAATAACTTTGATTATAACGCCTGCCCGTTTAATCGGTAACAAACTACAGGAAGAAACAAGTGTTCATCATTTTGTGAACCTGCAAGTTTATCCCGTGCCGTTTGTCAATCATCTCATTGCACAGTTCAATTCACCGGAGGATGGCAGCGTGCGGGTAAGAATGCTCGACCTGGCAGGCAGGCTCCTCATCGAGCGCGAATTTGCTGTTGCTAAAGGCATCAATCAACTTATCATCCAAACAAACGAGCATCTGCCGGACGGAGCGTATCTGCTTGAGTTGAGAAACAACACCGGATACAGGATGAGCAGGATGGTATTGAAATAACCTGCGAATCACTCGAAATCAAACTGTTTATCAATGATGTATTTATCATTTTTAAAAGTGAATTACTATGGACGTATGAATTATTGCAATTTTGTGAAAACATAATTCAGCTAAATTCTGGTTATCCCGAAACTACTCAGGTTTTAGAAAAACTAAAACGGTAAAACATTCGGTATCAACCGAGAGTACGTCTCATTCCTTCGGAAATTCGACTACTCTCGATATATCGTCCCTTGACGTCCGTCCCACGTCCCAATTTGATTGGTATAACCTGCATTTTCTTTCACTCATTATAGACATCTTAAACACACTTTCCTCTTTTTATTGTTATATTTAGGATTGTGATCAAGCTGTATTCCATCATCCTGATATTCACTTTGCCCTGTTTTTTATTTCTTGTAAAACAGGTTTCTTTCGCTCATGGCAATCAATCTCAAGAACTAAAGCACGAAACACCAAAACCACTTTTTTCCGAAAACAAAGGTCAGTGGCAGGAAAATATCAAATTCAGATTAAGACTTTCAAATGGCGCTGTTTTTTTTGAAAAAAATAAACTCACCTTGTCGCTTGCATCAGAAAATGACCTTGATAAAATTTTCCATCCGGAACATGATTCTGATGACGATACGCTCGTTTTGAATTGTCATGCTTTTAATATTCATTTTGAAAACTGCAACCCGAATCCTGAAATTAAAGGCGGAGAACAACAGGCATATTATGAAAATTATTTCATTGGAAATTTTTCGGAAAAATGGGCATCAGAAGTACGAGTTTTTAATTCGATACAATATCAAAATCTTTATAAAGGTATTGATTTGATTTATGAAGGCAATGAAGGTCATTTGAAATATTCTTTTATTGTTTATCCAAATGCCAATCCAAATCAAATCAGCATGTTTTATGAGGGGGTTGAAAATATTTATCTCAAAAATGGCAACCTTCATTATTCAACTTCCATTGGTGAAATCAGGGAGGAACAATTATTCGTTTATCAGGAAATCAACGGGGAGAAAAGGGAAATTGCCTGCCGTTTTTATTTACAGGAAAATTCAGTCGGCTTTGAATTTCCGAATGGCTATGATTCTGATTATTCATTGGTGATTGACCCAACATTAATTTTCGGCACCTTCACCGGATCGCAGGCTGATAATTTCGGTTATACCGCCACATACGATGAGCAGGGAAATTTTTACGCGGGCGGCATTGCCCGTGCAGCGGGTTATCCAACCACACCGGGAGCATTTCAATTAAATTTTGCAGGCGGTCTGATAATCGGAGCGGATTTCGACCAGGGTTATGATGCCGACATGTCCATTTCCAAATTCAACAGTACCGGTACCGCATTGCTATTTTCAACTTATCTCGGAGGTTCTGTGAATGAACAGCCGCACAGTATGGTCGTGAACAGCCTGAATGAATTATTGATTTACGCTCGCTCCAACTCCGCGAACTTCCCGACAACACCGGGCGCTTATGACCGCACCCATAACGGAAATATGGATATCGTTGTCATCAAATTCAATCCAACCGGTACTGCATTGCTCGGCTCAACTTTTGTCGGAGGCAGCGGAGATGATGGCGTCAATATCATCATGCAGCCGCGCACCAGCGCTTCACTTAAATTCAATTATGCCGATGACGCGCGCGGTGAAATCATCGTGGATGCAGTTAACA
Organism: Chitinophagales bacterium; assembly: GCA_041748615.1. Lineage (GTDB taxonomy): Bacteria > Bacteroidota > Bacteroidia > Chitinophagales > CAIOSU01 > JBGTCY01. Next base: position 10,122 of record JBGTCY010000013.1, on the reverse strand, counting down.
ATGTCTATGTAGCATCGTCCACGCGCTCGGCAAATTTTCCTGCAACACCCGGTGCGCACAAAACCAATCTTTCGGGCGCGCAGGATGGTTGTGTTTTTAAAATGAACAGTGCCCTCACAACCATGATTTGGTCCACATATTTGGGCGGCAGCGCGGATGACGCGGCTTATTCATTGGTCGTTACTCCGCTGAATGAAGTGTATGTCTGCGGAGGAACAAACAGCAACAATTTCCCGGCAACTTCCGGCAGTTGGATGCCAACATTTAGAGGCGGACGAGCGGATGGTTTTATTGCTCATATTAATGCATCTGGTTCTGCCATTATCAACGCGACTTATGCCGGAACAAGCGCTTATGATCAGGCATATTTTGTACAAACGGACGGCAGTGGCAATGTTTACATCTACGGACAAACTTCAGGCAGTTATCCGGTAACACAGGGAGTTTACACTAATCCAAACAGCGGACAGTTTATTACAGGTCTGACACCCAATTTATCCGTAGTCAACTTTTCTACGGTTTTCGGCAAGGGGGATGGCAATCCCGATATTTCACCTGCTGCGTTCTTGGTGGATAATTGCCGAAACATCTATACATCAGGATGGGGTGGAACGGTGAATTTCAGCATCGGCAGCACCACCGGATTGCCGGTTACTCCGGATGCCTATAAGTTAAATACGGACGGCAGTGATTTTCATTTTATGGTGTTGTCTGCTAATGCTGCAACACTGCGTTATGCTACTTTTTTCGGAGGGAACAACAGCTCCGAGCATGTGGATGGAGGCACAAGCCGATTTGATAAAAACGGGGTGATTTACCAGGCAGTTTGCGCGGGTTGCGGTGGCTATAATGATTTTCCAAGCACTCCGGGAGCCTGGTCAAGCGCTAACCAAAGCCAGTTTCCCTCCCGAAACTGTAACCTCGGTGCGATGAAATTCGAAATGGAACAAATCGGAATTGAAGTGAATGTAGTGGCAAATCCTGCGACAACAGGATGTATTCCGCTCACCATCAACTTCAGCAGTTCGTCAACCTCTGCCGTTGATTTGCTTTGGGATTTTGGCGATGGTGTTACTTCTACTTTATCATCTCCCTCACATACTTATTTTAATACCGGCAGTTTCACCGTGACACTGATTGGAATTGATTCCACTTCCTGTGATAATGTGATTTACACGGACACTTCACAATTAGTGATTACGGCACGGGATGATATTCTATCGGCTGACTTCACTCCGGTCATCGTCAGTAATTGCGATTCGTTTGTTGTTGCTGTGACGAATAATAGTGTAAATGCAACTTCCTATTTCTGGAATTTTGGAGATGGTGTTACTTCCACCCTATCCAATCCTTCACATCAATACACGGCTGCCGGCACTTATGCAATCACATTCATTGCTTCCAACCCGAATAGTTGCAATCAATCCGACACGATTGTGAGGCAAGTGCAAATGATACCACAAATCGAAGCGGGAATTCTTTTGCCGGATTCATTGGGTTGCCTTCCTTTAACTGTCAATTTCACAAATAACAGCAGGGGTGGAGTTCAGTATTTCTGGAATTTTGGAGATGGTTCTTTTTCAACTTTGGAAAATCCCGTTCACACCTATATTGATACCGGGTTATTTCAAATTACTCTGAGTATTATTGATTCAGCCTCTTGCAACATTGCAGATACGGCTGTAGCAACGGTAATTGTTACAAATGACAGAACCGTTGCCGCTTTTTTTATGGATACCATCTTTTCTAATTGTGATTCCGCTGTAGTCATCCTGCATAATCAAAGTGTAAATGCCGCTTCGATACTTTGGCAAACAAGTGATGGCGGCAGTTATACCGATTCGTTCGTTACGCATGTTTTTACAACTGCCGATTTATTTTCCATCACACTCATTGCTCAAAACAATGATGCCTGTAATCGTGCTGATACCACAACAAAATGGTTTTACCTGCCGCCTCCCGTCCTTGCCGCTTTTGAAAGCGACAGCGGATGTGTTCCGTTTATTCCCGCTTTTGTGAATCAGAGTGTAAATGCGACAAGCTACCGTTGGCAGCTCCTGAATGGTGATATTTCAACGGACGAAACACCTTCCGCGTCTTTTTTCACCTGGCTGCCTGCCGGAATTTATGAAGTAACTCTCACCGCTTACAACCCGGCTGCGTGCAATGACAGCAGCATCGCCACCGGCACGTTTGTCATCTTTGATTATCCCACCGCTTACTTCACGACTGATGACACATTCTATTTTCAATATCATGAAGTGAATTTTTATAATCAAAGCGCAAGCGCTGATTTCTATGTCTGGGATTTTGATGACGGCAACACATCTTCAATTGAAAATCCGGTGCATCTTTATGATTTCGGAATTTTTGAACCCTGCCTGACCGCGACAAATAATTTTGGATGTGAAAATGTGTTTTGTAAAAAAATAGAAATTGATTTTCGCGGAGTGATTGATGTGCCTAATGCATTTTCACCGAATGGTGACGGCTCTAATGATGTATTATTTGTGAGAGGCGTGGGTGTGCGTGAATTAGAATTCAGAATTTACAACCGGTGGGGCGAATTGGTTTTTGAATCTACGGACCCGGGAATCGTTTGCAATGAACTGCAAAGCTGCAATGTCTCAAAAGGCTGGGACGGCTCTTACAAAGGCAAACAGCAGGAAATGGATGTTTATGTTTACACGTTGAATGCCATTTTTGAAAACGGAAGACCATCGGGATTGAAGAAAGGGAATATTACTTTGTTGAGGTGAAATTGTATTTAAAAATTATAACTCTTTCCGGCTTTGATTTTAGAAATGACATGTAGTATAAATCAATATCTTTGACGAAATAAAATAATAATGGCATTTAATTTACTCAAAGGTAAACGGGGTGTAATTTTTGGAGCGCTGGATGAAAAATCTATTGCATGGCAGGTCGCGTTGAAAGCATCAGAAGAAGGCGCTGAGTTTGTTTTAACGAATGCGCCTGTTGCTTTGCGTTTAGGTAAAATCAATGAACTCGCAGAAAAAGTAAATGCTAAAGTGATTCCTGCTGATGCAACTAATTTGGAGGATTTAGAAAACCTGTTTAATCAATCTATTGAAATTTTGGGAGGAAAACTGGATTTTGTGCTTCATTCCATCGGTATGTCGCTGAATGTAAGGAAAAATAAACCTTACACTGCTCTCAGTCATGACTTCATGTTAAAGTCATTGGATATTTCAGCTGTTTCATTTCATAAAGTGTTGCAAACCTGTATGAAATTGGATGCATTAAACGAATGGGCATCTGTGCTTGCCCTCACTTATATTGCCGCGCAACGTGCATTCCCGGGGTACAACGATATGGCGGAATCAAAAGCTTTGCTTGAGTCCATCGCAAGGAGTTTTGGATATTATTACGGTGAACAAAAAAAGGTTCGGGTGAACACCATTTCACAATCACCAACTTACACTACAGCCGGTTCCGGTGTAAAAGGATTTAATGAATTTTATCAGTATGCGCAAAAAATGTCACCTCTTGGGAATGCCAGTGCAGAAGAATGTGCAAACTTTTGTGTTATCATGTTCTCAAATATGTCCCGGATGGTCACAATGCAGAACATTTTTCACGATGGTGGATTTTCATCCACCGGTGTAAGTGAAAGAGTAATTGAGATGATTCACTCCTAAACGGGGAAATAAAAAAACGGCAAAACATTGGCATAAATAACTAATCATCATAGCCATTGAAGTCCATCATCAAAACCTACCCCCTTCTATTTTCAGAACAGCGTACTTTGGATGATGGAGATTTGTTTCTTTTCTTTCGCTTGGTATAGGTTCTTCGGCTGTTGGTTATCATCCAAAATACTTCAAGGTGGCTGATTTAACCTTAAATAGACAGTAGCAAAGTAAAAGCGGATAAAATTTATGGAGAAAATAGTGGTTAGTTTGGAGTAAGAAAAACTTACATGAAAAACAACCATTACTCTGTTGAATATACAGATGATAAAGTCAGTGCATGGGGTGGATTTTCGGTGATGCAACAATTCACCAAAAAGATGCAACTACGGGAGTTCATCAAAACATTGACTATACCACAAATGCGACCGGAGGCAACCGGAAAGAAACTCAAACTCTTTGATGATAAGGAGTTTTATGAGCAATATCGCTACCACTGTTTTTATACCAATCAAACATCCCTGCCAAACAAATCTGGGAAAAATACAAAGGCAGAGGAGACTGCGAAAACAGAATCAAAGAACTGAAGTATGATTTTGCATTGGAAGGGTTTAATTTCCATGATTTTTTTGCAACTGAAACAGCCCGGAGGATGGTCAATCTGGCTTATAACATGATTAGTTTGTTCCGGCAGGTAAGTTCTGAAAAGCCCAAACACCAACGATTACAGACCTTAAGACTCAACTGCTATGCAGATGGAGCCTGGATGACCAAAAGAGGCAACAGCAAAGTGCTTAAAATGGCGGTACCCATCAAAAAAACGAAAATGGATGGATGGAATCTTTGCTAAAGTGGATGAAGTGAGTTGGCTGACTTCTTTAAAAACTTAAACTCTACTGTCTATTTACGGTTTAACTTAATACCAAATGACATGGAAACCAAATCACCAGGCAAACTCAAGCTGAATGGCAACTGGAATGAAATCAAAGGCAAGATTAAAATGAAGTATGGAAAACTGACAGTTGATGACCTTACTTTTTCCGAAGGAAAGGAAGACGAATAATTGGGAAGGCTTCAAAAAAAAGTAGGTAAAACAAAGGAGGAAATCAAAGAGTGGATCGAAGGTCTGTAATCTATCGCAGTGCTCACATTGATTTCATTCAATGTGAAAAAACTGTCGCATCTGGTTACATTCGAAGTGGCAGTTTTTTTTAAACAATCACTATTGGCTCGATTAAAAATCTTGTTTTGGGCTTAAGGCCTGTTTTGAAGAACATTCCATAGCCCACCGATTAATCGGTGGGCTATCGTATAAAACCTTGCCTGACGGGCTTTATCCCAATTAGTCGGCCAATAATGATAATCAATATATGATTGCAACTGACAAAATTCCATTTGTAATCAGGATGAGCCATCAATTAAAAGGCATAAGAAGGCAAACACACAAAGGAAACGCACCATTCTTGCCCGGCAGCAAGGGGAATTTCAAACCGTCACATTGCTCTCTTCTATCACTTTGCGGTAGTAGTTTTCATATTTCGGCAGGATGTTGTTGATGTCAAAACGCTTTGCCTGTTCGTATGCGTTATGACGGAATTGCTTCAGTTTTTCGTCATCGCTTAAAATCATGAGCGCGTTTTTAGCCATGTCTTCAACATCGCCCACGTTGCTGAGAAAACCGGTTTTGCCATGCAGGTTGATTTCAGGAATACCGCCCGCGTTGGAAGAGATGACCGGCACCTGGCAAGCCATTGCTTCCAGCGCTGCCAGACCGAAGCTCTCGCTTTCAGAAGGCATGAGAAACAAGTCGGCTATTGCCAGCAACTCTTCTACCGGGTCTTGTTTGCCCAAAAAGCGGATGCCCTCGCAAATGCCTAACTGCCTGCACAACTCCTCGATGCGCGTTCGCTCAGGACCGTCACCCACCAGCAAGAGTTTAGATGGAATCTGAGGATGCAGATGTTTGTAAACCATCACCGCGTCCTGCACCCGCTTCACCCGCCTGAAGTTGGAAACGTGAATCAGGATTTTCTCCCCGTTGGGCGCAATCGCCTTTTTGAAATGTTCTTTGTCCAATTTATTGAAGCGCGAAAAGTCAATGAAGTTGTGAATGACCTCAATGTCTTTTTTAATTTCGAAATGCTGGTAGGTTTCTTCTTTCAGATTTTCAGAAACAGCCGTGATGCCGTCAGACTGGTTGATGGAAAACGTAACCACCGGGGTGAAGGTGGAATCTTTTCCGACCAGCGTGATGTCCGTGCCGTGTAGCGTGGTGATGACGGGAATGTGAATGCCCTGTTCCTTCAAAATTTGTTTCGCCAGATAGGCTACCGAAGCATGGGGAATAGCATAATGCACATGCAGCAAATCCAATTTTTCATGTTTCACCACATCCACCATTTTGCTTGTGAGTACGGTTTCATAAGGCGGAAATTCAAACAACGGATAAGAAGTTTCGATACGCACTTCATGAAAATATACCCCGGAGTGAAACGCGTCCAAACGTGCCGGCTGCTGATAAGCGATGAAATGAATTTCATGCCCTTTTTTCGCAAGCCCAAGCCCCAGTTCAGTAGCGACCACGCCACTGCCGCCATACGTAGGATAACAAACGATTCCGATTTTCATAGTAATTCTGAAAACATGATTTGCAGAAATTAGTTCTGATAAAAATTAATTCAAAAAACCTTTGCTCCTTTCCGCGCTCGCTCCCCTTCGACTCCGCTCAGACTGACCCACACACACGATAAAAAATGGTGTATCTTAACCCTTGTCCCCCACATAAAACTACTTCCCTTTTGTCATCGCGTCTCCCCCGCTTTTTTTCATCGCGTCATAAATTACCTGGTGAATATTGGTCCGGATATTCTGCTTTATCAGTTTTTGGTTGTCCGCGCTTGGATATACCCGGTTGGACAAAAACACGTAAACCAGGTCATGGTCGGGGTCAGCCCATACACAGGTACCTGTGAAACCGGAGTGTCCGAAGGTGCGCGGTGAGGCATCTGTGGCGGTGGGCTTAGGCTTGTAAATATCTATTTCAGGTTTGTCAAAACCCAGGCCTCTCCGGTTTTTATCTTCCTGCTTGCGGGTAAATTGCGAAACGGTAGTCGGGCTGAAATAACGCACTCCCCCATATTCCCCCCTGTTCAGCAGCATCTGCATAATGATGGCGAGGTCGTTGGAGTTGGAAAAAAGTCCAGCGTGACCACAGACGCCACCCAGCATCGCAGCACCGGGGTCGTGGACGTGTCCCTGCACGAGTTGTTTCCTGAAAGTTTTATCTTCTTCGGTCGGCACAAGTTGTTCGCGAGAGAATTTCCGAAGGGGATTAAAGGTCATGGTGGAAAGTCCGAGCGGGTTGTAAAAAGTTTTGCGCGTATAATTTTCAAAAGTTTCCCCGGATAATTTTTCCACGATGAGCGGGAATATGTAAAATCCTAAGTCGCTGTAGAGATAAGTGGGTTTCGCGTTCACCGGTGATTTAAAAATCTGTTGATATAAACTATCTTTCACATCTTTCCGGATATAAAAATTTTTCGCCACTTCCACCGTATAATCATCATGATTTTTCTGTGAATAGATTTTCTTGTAAACCGAGTCCGTCAAAGTGGTTTGGTAAAAAGGAATCCAGCTTCGCAACCCCGCCTGATGAATGAGCATATCCTTCATGACAAGCCCTTTCAGGGTTGAGTTTTCAAGACCGTCAAGATAATCCGACAGCTGCCTGTTTAAAATGAATTTTCTTTCTTCATACAAGGACATCAATGAAATTGTAGTGGCTGTAATTTTTGTGATGGAAGCCAAATCATAGAGGTCGGAATCGCTGACCGCTTTATTTTTTTCATAGGTATGATGCCCAAATGATTTGCGGTAAATTACTTTGCCGTCTTTCGCGACAAGAATCTGGCAACCCGGCATTGCTTTGTCCCTGATGGCATTAAGCACAATGGTATCTATCAGTGATAAAAATTTTGACTGAATGCCCGCATCTTCAGGAAAAGTGTATTTGAGCCTGGAGGGCGGTGGAGTCGTTAATCCCATACCAGCTACAATTTTTTCAGCAGCGGTCACGGGTAATTGTCCTTTTGCCTGCACGCCTCCGAATAAAACTTGTGCAGCCACCTGTTGTGCGATGGGTTGCTCCTCGTAAGCCATCAGCAGGCAGCCTGCGTCTTCAAAATATTTCAGGCTGTAAGGATTGCCGAACACCACCGCAACGGTTTTTGTTTTTTTGGAAAGCTCCCTGTAAAATTTGAGCGTTGACTCCGTCAGTCCGTAACCTCTGCCGGGTGAGCGGTTCATGTCATGAAAACTGACAATCACGGTTTTGTAGCCGGAAAGTTTCTTGAGCAGCTTATCGAGTTCATCTGCGGTTGCTTCTTTGCGCAAGGTGAAATGTTCGATTGGCGCGTAGCTGCTCAGCATGTCCTGGAGCGGAGTCTGTGCTTTCGCGCCTACCGCGACACTTGCGAATGTCATGGTGTCAAGATTTTGAAAAGGAACAAGCATGTCATTGTTTTTCACTAATGTCATCGCGTCTTCAAAAAGCCGTTGACGCAGCCACAGCGATTCCGTCCGGTTGAGTTCAGCGGTCAGTGTTTTTAAATTAATCGGGCGAAATTGACTGAGTCCCGCGTCATATTTGGCGGTTAAAATTTTTCTGACGCTCACTTCGATTTCATCCGCTGTGATGACACTGTCTTTCAATGCCTCTGAAAACATCTTCACCGCGCGAGGCACATCTTCCGCGAACAGCATCACATCATTGCCTGCCTGAAACGCTTTTAAATCCACTTCACCGGGTTTGAAAAAATTACTGACGCCCTTCATGTTCAGCGCATCGGAAAAAACGATGCCGGTGAATCCGAGTTCCTGCTTCAGCAAATCTTTGGTAATCAGCGGAGACAATGAACCCGCGAGGTTGGGCGTGCTGTCTAATTCCGGAATGTGAATGTGAGCCGCCATCACGCTCTGCACGCCATTGTTGAACAGCACCTTGAACGGGTACAGTTCAACATTATCCAAACGCTCACGCTTGTGTTTGATGACCGGCAGCGTGTAATGTGAATCCGAGTCCGTGTCGCCATGACCGGGAAAATGTTTGGCACACGCCATCACGCCTTCGCTTTGCATGCCTTCGGCATAGGCAAGTCCCTTGAGCGAAACACTGAGTTTGTCTTCACCGAAAGAACGGTCGTTGATGACCGGGTTATTCGGGTTGCTATTTACATCCACTACGGGCGCGAAGTTGACATGAATGCCTATCCGCTTGCATTGGCGAGCGATGTCCCTGCCCATTTCGTAAATCATTTTAGTGTCGGTGTGAGCGCCCAACGTTAGTTGACGGGGATATGAAATCGTGCTGTCGAGGCGCATCCCCAAGCCCCATTCCCCGTCAATGGCAATGAGCAACGGCACTTTGGAAGCCGCCTGAAATTCATTGGTGAGCGCTGCTTGTTTGTAAGGCGTTCCCTGAAAAAAAATCAATCCCCCGATGCCCTGCTCTTTTATCAATTTCAGGATTTCTTCTTTGTGTTTTTCATCGCGGTTGGAGTATGCCGCCACCATGAAAAGCTGGGCGATGCGTTCCGTTTCCGTCAGCTTGAAAAAAACGGAATCCACCCACTTGTCGCGGTTTTTCAAATGCTGCATCCGCTCGATGGACAACTGGATAATATCCTGGCTGAACGCGTGGAATGAAACCGTCAGAAATACAATCAAAACACAGAAAAAACGCATGGAGTAAAATTATTGCCCTCGCTTTTCAGGCAGATTCAAAGTTATACACAGAAACTATCAACGAAGGTCGTGCCAGAATACAGTTGTTTTGATAATTGTACGGTTTGAAATTATTTGTTGAGATTACAGGAAAATAAAAAAGCGGTAAAAAAATCACGGCTTAACCGATAAATTTTTTACCGCCTCTTTAAATTGCAGGCTGAATATGCTCAGGGCACGTGGATGGGTTCTTCTTTCCTGAAAGGTTCGTTGAATTCATTCACCGGTAAATCAACCCGCGCCTGCTTTTTATAATCATTCAACACAACCGTGTAGCTTTTGATTAGCTCATTCAGCCGGTTGATTTCTGCTTGCAAACCGGTTACCCTTTCTTCAAGGTAACCAATCATTTTGTGATTGTTTTCCATGTCATGGATTTTTAATTAAAATAAAAGAAAAGTTAATACCGCTTTTTGAAATTTCAAAAGCAAGTTATCTACATCCCGGAATACAAATGCAAGATTTTTTGTACGTAAAACTGAACATTGTCCATCAGAAAGTGGCGCACACTCCTCAAAACTGCATGTTAGGCTCCAGCGCTCTCGCTTTTGCAAAATACTCGTTTGCTTTTTCTTCCTGGTTCAACTGGCGATATGTGACTCCGAGATTATAATAAACCTTCGCGTATTTCGGATTGATTTCGATTGCTTTTTCCAACACACGAATCGCGTTTTGATAATCCTGTTTA
>JBGTCY010000012.1:0-13257 GCA_041748615.1 Chitinophagales bacterium | reverse complement strand
TTAGCCGACCCTGATTATGAAGGCGGACCAAACAATGTCTCACTATGGAAGGCGCGTAAGAATTTTAAGAAATACGGAGCCTGCCAGCAAGACTTGGTAAAATCTGTAAGGAACCCTAAAGCGGATGAAGTATTTATTTCTGAAGAAGAAGTGGAGGTATTGCTGGAAAAATTAAAGCACAATCCTGCCGATCAAGACCTGATCAATAACGTGGCGATTGGCTGTTCTGAAAATCCCCAACTTTGGGCGGAGGATACTACGCATCCGTTAACTTTTTTCAAAAGAGCATACGACCTGAAAAAAACAGTGAAATCAACCAACAACTATGCGGGGTATTTGTACTTCGAGCGGCATTTGGAAGAAGAGGGACTGCACATCCAAAAAGAATGTATGGAATTAAATCCAAAATCTCATTATCCTTATTATCAATACGGCTATATGCTACTGGAACAAGGTCTTGAACACAGATTTTATGAGAAATACCGCGACTACCCGGCAAAGGCTCTTGAATATTTCAATATTTCCGGGAGTAAAGCAACAGCGCCCATCAGAAGGATTGAGCATCATGAAGGAGTGGCACATTTCCTCCTTAAAGATTTTACCAAAGCAAAAAACAGTTTTTTAAAAGCAATAGGAACGCATGATGTGGAGCGACTGAGTTCCTATAACCTTGCATTAACTTACTATCAACTGGGTGAGATAAATAAAGTTCGAGAAATTGCTGATGAACTTGATGTAAACCTTAATACCGATGATCAACTTGACCGCGTATTTATAGCGAAGCTTTATTATTTAATAGAGGACTATAAAATGTGTGCGGCATGTGCTTTAAAAGATGGAGTAAGCGCTGATGAAGCAGTTACCCGGGCATACCTATCTTATTCGATTTTGCAAACAGATAAGACTTTGTTTCGTGAGCACTTAGCTGATTGGATTGCGGATGCAAAAACAATTGCTCCAAAGGAAGAATCCATAGAGATAATTGAAAAATTAGAAAGGCTGGAGACTGAATTAGCGATTAAGCCGGTAATTGATTCGGATGAGGCTTTATATATAGAGTATTATAACGAATGTTATCTGTTTGATTGCAAGCGCCATAATATTCCAAAGGACGATTGACGCTACTGATCAGCATTTTTGATTTAAAATAAAATTCAATAATTAAGACATGAGAAATCCTATTGGAATTATCATATCTTTTGCTGCATCTCATATTATAAAATAATACAAAAAGATAGTGACACGCATCGAATTTAATACGTTTGGGACAGAATCCGTGGATGTAAAATTTTCCTGCACAGATAAACACGGACTGCTTAACCTGGCAATAATAGAAGAATGCCCTGTTCCCCATATTGATTATTCCAGTGATGCGGAAGGTAACTATTACTTCAATAGCCAACAGGAAGAAATTTGTCCCGTGTGTGATGAGAACATCCTAATTACTGTCGAGGCAAATTGGATAAGGGGTTTTGTTTCCATAGAACATAAAAAAGCACAGGAAGGAAGTATCCGGATAATTGAAAATTACAAAACGCTGGACGCGTATAGTGAACATCAAATCAAGGCTATATTATTTAATTCCGATTGTTTGAAAACCTTTCAAAGTAAAATCTCAGCTATCAAACAACTAAATGAAATCACTATTGAAAGTAATGAACTTGAAAAAACATTGAAAGTACAATTGTTCATTGCTTTAATGGACTGTTTGCAAAATTATTTATCAAGCAAATTAATCAACTCAGTTCTAAACGATGAAAGCCTATTGGAAAAATTCGTAATTAGATTTCTCGGAGTTAGAAATGATCGGTATAAGCTAACAAGTCACTTTAGCAAGCGGGAGCAAATGCGCGTTCTGGTTAAGAAGGAATTACTTGACATTGAATATGATGACCTATCGATAGTCGAGAACATCTATTTCGACACCTTTCATTCTACAGGAATGCCATCAGTTGACGAACTGAAAAATATTGTTCTTAAAAAACATGACATTATTTACCGCAACGGAAAAACACAGGAAGGGCAAGGGATAGAAGTTAATAAGCTAACGATTGTAAATGTTATTGAAAGGGTGGAGGCATTTGTGATTGAGATGGACACTTGTTTGAGGACAATTTCCAAATGATACCGTGCCTATTGAGGGATTAAAGAACTTTCTATATATGGATTTGCTCAAATGTTCAGACAAATAAAGTAGATACCTGTAGGTCCGAATTAGAATGTTTGTATTCAGTTGAATATTGATCAAATTTTAAGACCGCGAATTCTCTATATCCACGATATTAAGTCGTATCATTATAGCTGACAATGAAAAATTTGAAACAAATCATAAATCCGCAGGAATAACCGGTAAGAACCCACATTACCATAATTCCTTCAATAGCTCCTGTCCTATAATTAATATTATGTTAAGTAAAGAAATCCTGAAAAAAGGGAACAATTCAATCATTCCCCTTTTCCTTTTTATCTTGAACCGGTCAGCTTATCAATCTTTCCCTGTATCGCTTTTGACTTGTCGTACATTTCTAAGCGGGCGTAAATTTCTTTTAAGGCGCGCATTAATTGAACATCCTCAGAATTTAATTCGTGGGCTTTTTCGTACAACGGTAAGGTTTTGTTGTACAGGTCATTTCTCTTTTGCGTTAAATCTTTGTGTTGCTTATCGGTGAGTTTCAGGTTTTCAGAAAGCTCTTTGTGGATGATAATGCCTTCGTTATAATACAAAGCGCCTAAGTTAAAATAAGCATTAAAATATGCCGGGTCCACTTCAATCGCTTTTTGATAGGCGTTTTCGGCTTTTGTGTTGTCTTTAACGCGCGTGTAGGCATCGCCCAATGCAAAATATAATTGCGCATTATTCGGGTCAATTTCTACGGCTTTTTCCATTTTTGCCAATGCTTCCGCTCCCCTGTCTTCTTTCAGAAATAAATTTAATTCATCAATGATTAATCCTACATTGTTAGGATAAACGGCAATCCCCAGAGCGAGAATTTCATAGGCTTTCGGGTAATTTTTTTCTTCCGTATAAAAACCCGCAAGCAACTGATAGACAGCCGGGTTATCATATTTCATTTCGATTAACTCATTAAGCAGCTTTTTGGCTTCATCCTTTTTTTCCAGATTATAAAGGCATACCGCTCCGAAGAATGTCGCGTCCGCATCATCAACACTCTTTTCGTAGCTGATACTGTCAAAAAATTTTTTCAGATTTTTTACTTCCGTGAAATACTTGTATGCTCTTTCATAGCTGCCCAAGTTGTAAAGCTTCGCACCTTCATTCTGTACCTGTAATGATAAGTTGTAGAGATTGGCTTTCGTATTTTTTTCATCCGAAAACTTTTTGTCCTCGATTGAAAGCGCTTTCTGATAGGCTTCAGAAGCGATAAACAACGCGTCAGGATGTTGAGAAGCAATCTCTTCGTTTTCATAAACGAGGTGATTGATTAAGCCTTTGTAATACCAGGTTTTTGGTTTCAGCGCCTGGCTTTCGTTTTTAGCGGTTTCTTCAATGGCGGCTAACGCGTCCAACAGCATATCGGTGTCTTTTAATCCATCGGCTTTATACTCTTCTAATTTGAAATAGGCTGTCTGGAATTTGTTGCTTTGCCCGAAGGTGATGCCGGTTGCAAATAAAATTAATAGTAATGAGTGTATGAACTTCATCGCTAAAGTTTTTGGGTTAAAAAATATGTTTCCGTTTGCGAAAATAATGCCACGATTCGGGTTTAAAGTATAAAGTTTAATGTTTAATGTTTAATGTTTAATGTTAAATGTTAAATGTTTTTTTTACAATACAAAAAGAGGACAAAAACTAACACTATTCTTCTCCATTCTCAATCACTTCTCCTTCAACGGGTTCATCACCGCCATTTGTTTCGGTCACCTTTGTTACAGCCGCTATTTCGTCATTTTCATCCAAGCGAATCAACGTGACACCTTGTGTGGCGCGCCCCATTACGCGCACATCTTTCAGCGGCAGTCGAATCGTGATACCTGATTTGGTGATAATCATCAAATCGTCTTCATTCGTGACATCCTTCACCGAAATCAGTTTACCTGTTTTTTCCGTCACCTGGATGGTTTTAACACCTTTGCCGCCACGGTTGGTGATGCGGTAAACGGGAATGACTTCACCGGTTTCAGCATCCAATACCGGCTTCCCGGTTTCAGGGTCTATTTCATCTAGATAAGAACGTTTTCCAAACCCTTTTTCAGAAACCACCATCACTGTTTTAGAAAGGTCATCTTTCGGAACGCAAATCATGCCCACCAATTCATCGTCTTTTCCTTGCAGCGTCACTCCCCTCACGCCTGCTGCCGTTCTGCCCATCGGGCGCACTTTTTCTTCGGGGAAACGGATGGCATTGCCGTAACGGGTTGCCAGCATAATGTTGCTGTTGCCGTCCGTGAGACGCGCTTCCAGCAAAGTATCTCCTTCGCGCACATTTATCGCGCGAATGCCCGATGCGCGTGGACGCGAATAAGCTTCCAGTGTTGTTTTTTTAATAACGCCCAACTTGGTACACAACACCACAAATTGATTCTGAAGCGTTGCTTCATCATCTAATCGTTTCACATTGATAAACGCTTTCACCTTGTCATCTTTCGAAATCTGAACGAGATTTTGGATGGGTCGTCCTTTGGAAGTTTTCGCGCCTTCCGGCACTTCATAGACGCGCAACCAAAAACATTGTCCCTGTTCGGTGAAAAACATCAGGTATTCATGCGCGGTTGCAGAAAAGATATATTGAATGAAATCTTCTTCGCGGGTTGCGCCCCCTTTGCTACCCTTTCCTCCCCTGCCTTGTGTTCTGTAAAGATTCGCCTGTGTACGCTTGATGTAGCCCAAGTGCGAAATGGTAATCACAAAATGGTCGTCCGGAATGAGGTCTTCGATGTTAATGTCATTACCCGTCATCACGATTTCCGTCCTGCGGGCATCGCCATACTTATCCTTCACTTCGGTGGTTTCATCTTTGATGATTTGCATCCTGAGCGGCTCCTGTTCGAGAATTTCTTTGAGTTTTGAAATCAACTGCATCACCTCCGCGTATTCATTCTTGATTTTATCGCGCTCAAGACCTGTAAGGCGTTGCAGGCGCATTTCAAGAATCGCTTTCGCCTGTATTTCGGAAAGGCTAAAGTTGGAAATCAAACCGGCTTTCGCATTTTCCGGGTCTGCCGCTTCACGAATGAGTTTGATAACCGCGTCAAGATTATCCAAGGCAATGAGCAACCCTTCAAGAATGTGGGCGCGTTTTTCGGCTTCATTCAGTTCATACTTTGTTCTGCGCACCACCACCTCATGACGGAAATTGACAAAATGTTTGATGAAGTCTCTCAGTCCGATGAGCATCGGGCGTCCATCCACCAGCGCGATGTTGTTGACTCCGAATGAAGATTGTAATTGAGTGGCGGTATAAAGCTGATTCAACACAACCGGTGCATTGGCATCACGCTTCAGATAAATTTCAATGCGTAATCCTTCACGGTTGGAAAGGTCTTTCACATCTGAAATTCCTTCAATCATTTTTTCATTCACCAACTCCCCTATTTTGGCGACAAGCACTTCTTTGTTCACCTGATAAGGTATTTCAGTAATCGCGATGATTTCACGGTCTTTCTTTTCATCGGTGATAATCTCTGCTTTGCCGCGCAACACGATTCTGCCTCTGCCGGTTTCGAAAGCTTCTTTCACGCCTTCATAACCATAAATGATGCCGCCTGTCGGGAAGTCGGGCGCTTTAATGTATTGCATCAACTCTTCTGTCGTAATGTCCTTATTATCAATGTATGCGATAATGCCTTCGCAGACTTCCGTGAGGTTGTGCGGGAGAATATTGGTTGCCATCCCGACCGCGATGCCGGAGGAGCCGTTGACCAACAAATTGGGGACGCGTGAAGGTAAAACAGTTGGCTCTTTGAGCGTGTCGTCAAAGTTATTTTGAAAATCAACAGTGTCTTTATTGATGTCAGCCAGCAGTTCTTCCGCGATTTTTGACAGGCGCGCTTCCGTGTAACGCATCGCTGCCGGGCTGTCACCATCGAGCGAGCCGAAGTTACCCTGCCCGTCCACTAAAGGATAACGCAGCGACCAGTCCTGCGCCATGCGTACCATCGCGTCATAAACGGAGCCGTCACCGTGGGGGTGATATTTACCGAGCACCTCCCCTACGATTCTCGCTGATTTCTTGTAGGTTTTGTTGCTGGCAAGCCCAAGGTCGAGCATCCCGTAGAGCACCCTGCGGTGTACGGGTTTCAATCCATCACGCACATCAGGAATGGCGCGCGATACAATCACTGACATTGAATAATCAATGTAGGCGGTCTTCATTTCTTCTTCGATATTAATCGGGATAATTCTTTCTCCGTCAGCCATGTGTGGGGTTTATGTTTGAAGTCTAATGTTTGAAGTCTAAAGTCTGATAAAAATGCTTTGCGAATTTACGCAATTCAAGGCAGGTTCTAAAGATATTATCAGGGTAGTTTTCCACAATTTCATGGCATAAATTCGATGGCAAAATTAGAGGGATTTGGTTGATTAAGCGTTTCTATCTTTTTCTTTCAATTCTAATATTTCCGTGATTTAACCGATGGCATACAGGGGAATATTGTGCAGCCAGCTTTCCCTGCGATAGTCCAACAAAGATATTTCGATGCTTTACATTTTTTCGGGCGTATTTTCGTGAGGTTGATACACTTTTTCGGACGTATTTATGTTTGACGGGGTGTCTCAGGTTGATGAAGTGAATTGAACAACCGATTTTTATTTGTTAGTAAAAAAACTGATTTAGATTATTGCGGTTTTTTAAAAAATAATATCTTTGTGAACGCATTTTTAATTTTAACCCCTTAAATTTTATTTTTATGAAAAAACACATTTTCTCACTGCTCGCCTTCATGATTCTTTCTGTTTCCTTTGCATTTTCACAAAATGACAAAATCTATTTTCACAACGCAAAAGTGATAGATGCGAAGGTTGTCAGATTAGATGAATTTAACCTTACTTACAAATATGCAGGTGAAGATGCCGAACAAAAAGTCTCCAAGCTGATGGTTCATAAAATCATCTATGGAAGCGGCAGAGAAGAAGAGGTTTCTGAAAAAATTTCTGTCAGAGGAAAAGATGATTGGGAAAAGGTAGAAGTTTTGTTGGACAAATCTCAGATTGTAGGTTTGAAAAAAGTAGGTGAAGTTCAAGGAAAAACCACCGGATTTTTTGCCGGATATACTTCCTCGGCAGGCACCGACAAGCGCTCTTTGAAAAAACTGCTTGAAGCCGCTGCCAATTTAGGCGCTCCTTTTATTTACATGACCGCTGACAAAGATGCTAAAGGCGGCATGCAATCAGGAGCTTACGGTTCACAATCCAACAAGAGAGGGATTGCCTACGGTTATTAAAACATTCATGATTCACTAATAAAAAAAGCCGTCTTGCTTTCGCAGACGGCTTTTTTTATTGATAAAATTTCATCTTCACCTCACCATCTCCTCAAAGGAGATACCCGGGCAAATATGTTTTCTGATGTAATCCACTAAGTTCGTGGCGACACTGCGAATGGATTTCTCCACGTTCACGTCTAAACATTTACCGTTTTTATCAAATACTTTTTGAACATCCGCCACTGAAATTGAATAAGACAAGGGCATCGCGCCAATATGCGCGCAAACACTTCTCAAATGCTCCAACGATTTGATGGCGCCAATTTTTCCGGCAGCAACTCCCAGCAGGCTCACGGGTTTTCCTTTCAGCTTTGAGGGAAATCCCATATTCTCAAGCGCCAATTTAATGACACTGCTGTAACTGCCATGATATTCAGGAGTTGCTAAAACAACACCCACCGCTGAACCCACCAATTCCTGCATCTTTTTGCTGTCATCCTCACCACTGATACCCGGTAAATTGAGCCGGTATTCTTTCAGATTGATGGCAATCACCTCCACATCCGGTTGTTTGCTTAATTCATCCTGCACCAATGCCAGCGCGAATGAAGTATAATTATTTTCGCGGACACTGCCGCAAATCGTGACGATTTTAATCATAAGCGAATTTAGCCTCACTCCGACATCTCAAAATTGAGATTACCGGAAGTGAGGCTATTTTTTTAGAGAAGTTTTCAGCAGATGATTTACTGCTTTACGAACCTTGCGCGTGCCGCATTGCCGGATTGGTCTTTCAACACTACCTGATACAAACCAGCGCTCAATCCATTAACCTTCATTGAAATCTGTTCCGGGTTATTAACTCCGGAAACATTCAACAATCTGCCATTCAAATCATAAAGCTCCAATGTATTCGGTACAAAGTTTTTTACACTGAAAAACACCACATTCGCAGCCGGTGTCGGAAATGTTTTTACTTCAAACTGAGCCTGTTGCAATGCTTGAGTTGAAGTGGTTTTTCTGACATCAAACACAATATTCCCCGCTGAAACACCCACGGCAAATGAATCCAGCGCCAACCCGCTTGCATCATAAATGAACGCCATGCCGGAAGAAACATAATCCGTAATGGTGGCATACATCAAATTGCTGACAGGGTCAACCGCGAGTCCATAGAAAGATTTACCGAATTCAATGGAATCCACGACTGATAAATTAGCGGGATTGAACTGATGCAATTTCTGAGAACCATTTTGCTGATACCAAACATTGGTAGTGAACAAAGCGGAGGTTCCGCAACCTGTGGTGACATGCGAGAGATTGGTCGTGGAGGAAGTATTATCATCAAGATTGAAAACGGAAACTGAACTTCCGGTAAAATCCTTATTGTTCAGCGTGTAAAGTTGATTGCCATCGCGCATGAGATTATCAGGGTTTTTGCCATCCGGACCGAGGTCAAACTCGGTATAGCTTTGCGTGAGCAAATCCAATACTCCGATTAAACCTTTGGGATTTCCCCACTCATATCCGTTGTTAATCACAAAATATGCTTTGTCGCCAATAACTTCGATATTCTGGGTGGCAAATTCAGGACCGTTGGAAGGAGTAAGTTCATAGTCAAAACTTAAATCATCGGCATGATACACCTGAAGGTAAGACGGCAACCCGCCCACTTCACCGCGGGTGACAATCAGTTTGTCATTCCACACCGCGATATTGCGGATGCCGGGTACATTTTGAACAGCAACTTGCTGCAACGTGTAACGGTCATATTTCAGCAATGATTTATCCGCTGCGATGTACAGAAAATCCTCATGAATGATGGCATGTGAAACAAAGCGCTCATCATTAATGGTAAACACTTCAGTATAGGTTTTTGTAGCGGGGTCATACACTCCGACACTGACCGGTACCAATTGCTCGCCCGTCATAAAATCATTGTATCCTTCATTGACGATAATTACACGATAGACATAATCCGAAGCGTTGACATTCATGAAAGATAACAGCGTAAATGCGCCTGCGATGAGGCACTTAAAAATTTTTGTTCCCATGGCTTTTGGTTTTAAGGAGTTAAAAAAATAAATCAAAAACAGGGAGGGTGATGAAATTACAGGAGATTTTTCTGTAACATCCTCGCCTTTCGTCCCGAAAGCAAAGAATGAATGATGCAGGCAGGTCTTCTGGCTTACCTCGTCATCACCGGAGTCTTCCCGTCCGCGATGCGGACAGTGACCATTTTGCCGGTGATGTTTGATTCTTCATCATGAGGATTACAGCAGCGGGTACTGCCCCGGACTGTTATCTGAAAGCGCGCTTTCTTCAAATAAGTCACCGGGTTCCCTATTAAGACTTTCAACATTTTTGCTGAAAGCCACCATACATCATCAAAGAGCTTGCGGCAAATGTAAACATGTTTTTGTGATTTGCAAAAATTGAGGAAAAGGGTCACTGTAGAAGCGCGATTGCGGTCATACTGAGTCAATCGAAGCATGGCGTGGCTGCCTTTCGCCATCCTTCAACAGGCTCCGGATGACGGCTTGGCTTAGAACAATTTATCTTTCATTCAAAATCAAATTAACTTTTTTCCCGTTCAGTTTTTTTTATCAAATTTCCAACATGCAATCAACACAATCGCTGCCCGTCATTGACATTCGTTCGCTTGTTGGAAACAGTGACTCAATCCAAAATTCTGATGCTGCCAAAATTGCTAAAGCGATTGGTATCGCATGCCGGGAAAATGGTTTTTTTTATGTTACCGGACATGGCGTAAGTGAATCACTACAACAGGATTTAGAAAAGTTGAGTAAACAGTTTTTTTCGTTGGATGAAAATGAGAAAATGAAAATTTCAATGAAAGATGGCGGCAAAGCCTGGCGCGGATATTTTCCGGTTGGTGGCGAACTCACCTCCGGCAAGCCGGATTTGAAAGAGGGTTTGTATTTCGGAAGTGAACTCAGCGCGGAACATCCGAAAGTGAAAGCCGGTGTTCCGCTGCATGGGAAAAACCTGTTTCCGGAGGAATTACCTGCATTTAAAAAAACAGTGTTGCAATACATGGACGTGCTCACAAAAACCGGTCATGCTCTCATGAAAGGCATCGCGCTGAGTTTAGGATTGCCGGCTGAATATTTTCATGAAAAATATACTGCAGATCCTTTTATTCTTTTTCGCATCTTCCACTATCCGGCACAAACGTCAACAAATTCACAACAGTGGGGTGTTGGCGAACACACAGATTACGGCATTCTCACCATTTTAAAACAAGATGACAATGGCGGCTTGCAGGTGAAATCAAAAAACGGATGGATTGACGCGCCTCCGATACCCGGAACTTTTGTTTGCAATATTGGCGATATGCTCGATCGCATGACGGGCGGATTGTACCGCTCCACTCCGCATCGCGTGTTGAATACCTCCGGAAAAAATCGCCTCTCCTACCCTTTTTTCTTCGACCCCAATTTTGACATCCGTGTACAAAAAATTGAAAACCTCGAACCCGCCCATGATGACCGCGAATCACGCTGGGATAAAGCCAGCGTCCATGATTTTGAAGGAACTTATGGTGATTACATTCTCAGGAAAGTTGAAAAGGTTTTCCCGGGATTGAGGGATGAGGTGTTGTGATTATTTGCGTGCGTAGCTCACGCTCGCCTCTGGCGAGTGTGAAGCATCCGTCAGCCTCCGGCTGAATGGGATTTGCTAAACTTTGACATTCGGCAAGATGCCGAATGATAGCGCACACTCGCCAGAGGCGAAGGCATTCGCAATAACAAATCTATTCTGCCCGACAGAAAAATTTGAGATAATTGAGTATAACAACACACTCAATGCCCCTTCAAAATTTCATGCCCGAGCTTATCACGTTTTACGCGGAGGTAGTTTTCATTATGCGGGTTGGGGTGAATTTCAATCGGTACGTTATCTACGATTTCCAAACCATAGCCAATCAGCCCGGTTCGTTTGCGCGGGTTGTTGGTGATGAGTCTGAGTTTTGTGACACCGAGGTCGCGTAAAATTTGCGCGCCCACACCGTAGTCGCGGGCATCCATGTCATAACCCAAAGCAATGTTCGCTTCTACGGTATCCTGTCCTTCTTCCTGTAATTTGTAGGCTTTTAGTTTATTGAGCAACCCGATTCCCCTGCCCTCTTGTTTCATGTACAATACCACGCCTCTTCCTTCGGCTTCCACCATGCTGAGGGCGGCATGTAACTGCTCTCCGCAATCACACCTCAATGAGCCGAGAATATCACCCGTGACACAGGAAGAATGCACGCGCGTAAGTATCGGCTCGCCTTTTTTCCATTCTCCTTTCACCAAAGCCAGATGTACTTCATCGGTCGTGATTTGAGAATAGGCAATCAGTTTGAAATCACCATAGCGGGTCGGCAAGTTGACTTCCGTTTCGCGCTTAATCAGCCGCTCTCGGTTCATCCGGTATTCAATGAGCGACTCGATGGAAATGATTTTCAAATCGAACTGTTCCGCGATTTTAAACAACTCAGGCAGACGCGCCATAGAGCCGTCTTCATTCATGATTTCCACAAGCACTCCGGCAGCTTCAAAACCTGCAAGACGCGCCAGATCAATGGTAGCTTCAGTATGTCCCGCTCTGCGCAACACTCCTCCCCTTTTTGCTTTCAGCGGAAATATATGTCCGGGTTTTGCAAGTTCTTCAGGATTTGTTTTAGGGTCAATCAGTTTCAAAACGGTTTTTGAACGGTCACTGGCTGAAATCCCGGTGGAAGTGCCCGGTCCACGATAATCAATTGAAACGGTGAATGGCGTATGATGCAAAGAAGTATTATCCCCTACCATCAGTTCAAGTCCGAGTTCTTCGCAGCGGTCTTCAATGACGGGGGCGCAAATCAAACCTCTGCCGTGTTTTGACATAAAATTGATGACTTCGGGAGTGGCATTCCGCGCAGCGGTGATAAAATCCCCTTCATTCTCGCGGTCTTCATCATCCACTACAATGACGAGTTTGCCGTTTTTAATATCCTCAATCGCTTCTTCGATGGTGTTTAATGTATTCCGTGACATACGTTATTTTGATGCTGTAAACTTTGGTTTAGGGAAGAATGTTCAATTTTTTAAAAAAGGAAAATTGAAGACTTTGTGCGTTTCGACTGAACAAAAGTTCTTACTCGCCTACCTTTCAATTCCTTATTGCGCTGCAAAGATAGTTGAAACCTAAGTTCACTTTTCAACCCAGAAATTCTTTAAACCAAAGACCGGAATCTTTGATAATGCGCTGTTGTGTTTTAAAATCAACGTGAATTAATCCAAAGCGCGCGTGATAACCTTCCGCCCACTCGAAGTTATCCATCATTGTCCAGGCTAAATATCCTTGCACATTCACGCCTTCCTGTTTTGCTTTCAGTACATTTTGCAGGTAATCCTTAAAAAACTGAACCCTCCGCGTGTCATGCACACGACCGTTTTCAACGACATCGGGAAATGCCGCCCCGTTTTCAGTGACGATGATTTTATCCACGCCTTTGTATGCCGACATTTGTTTCAGGATTTTGTACATCCCTTCGGGATAAACCTCCCACCCCATCTCGGTGATTTCAGCGCCTTGGATGTTTTTTGGCTTCACCTGGTTGACCCACAAAACCGGAGGCCACAAACTAAAGCGCGCAATCATGCGCATGTAATTCTGGATGCCGATGAAATCAAAGTCGAATTTCATTTTCTCCTCATCCCCCGGCTTGATATGTTTTTCAATTTTTTGAATCAGGCTCAAATCATCAACCGGATAACCCATGCCAAGGGCGGGTTCAATAAACAATCGGTTGAGAAGAGCATCCGCTTTGCGGGCGGCATTCTGGTGCCGGCTGCTGTCGTTTTTTGCGTCAATATGCGAGCA
>JBGTCY010000011.1:0-4648 GCA_041748615.1 Chitinophagales bacterium | reverse complement strand
AAGAAAAGCCACAGCGTGGCTCCTTGTTTCTTGAAAAAAACAACGCGCAATTATCAGTCTCTGTAAGAGCCTCGTGTTGATTCATTCCATTCAATGCTGTTTACGCGGCTCCTACGGAGCCTGGGATTAAATCATGTAAATTCTATCTGCAAACACGATGCTCCTACGGAGCTTACCACCACTATCACCGTGAAAAGACTGCAACAATGCGGCTATGAATTTCCCGACCCGTTCCGATTCATCGGGATGGTGTGATAGCCTCTCCCCGTCACCGACAGAGGCATGGCGGGGTACTGAAGCTGCTATTCTAGTCGTCTGTCATTTTTTTGCTCGTTGTCAAGCCCGCATAAAGCTAAAAACCCACGTGGAGAACGTGGGTTTTAAATAATAAAATATTGGCAATTATGCCAGTCAGCGAAAAGTCAGGGTTTTATTTATTCGTGAAACTTAACATCGTTAATTCCTATAATTTCTTGCTTACTTATAGACTGATTAAGGTCGTCAGTATAAAACATATATGGTGGTTTTGAAGTAGTCTTCATCATAAATCGGTCAATGTCGCCAACCTTATAGTGAATAATTTTTGTTATCACTGCTGTTTTCCCACCAACCTCTTTCGGTAATGTTTTGTCGCCACCATACTTGAAATACATGAAGCTGCCATATGGGTTACTTCCAAAGCCAAGGTAAACCGTGTCTCCCTCTTTTATAGTGTATTCTGTCCCTTTGTAAGTTAACTCGTAAGTTTTAGGAGGAGTATCTTCTTTGTTGCCTTTCTGAGCAAAAGTGAAATTGATGGAGAAAATCGCAATCGCTAACAGAGATATAATTTTTGCTTTCATGTTTATAGTTTAGTTGTGCAAATCTAAATAGCCAAAGTCAGAAAGTGAAATTTGTTTATCAAAACATTGATGAATGTTGTCATCCTTTAAAGACTAAAGAATACTCCTATCCCCCTACACCTAACCAAAAATAAAAACAACTCTCAAAAACTACGTCAAGGTCAGCCGATGAAACCGAAACGGGGACAGTCATTCAGTGTCTAATTGTTACTCCGTCAGATACGGGGATGGTGTGGGAGCCTCTCCCCGTCACCGACAGGTGGCGGGGTGGGCAACTCGATTTGCAGTTGGGCTTCTGTCTATCGTCTGCTATACCTTACATGTAAATGAAACATTCATCCTTGCTTTTTTTTAAAGATTATTTGTTTAATGGTTTATCAACAGTTTGCGTAAATAATAGTTGCTGTTGTGTTCTATCATGATAAAATATAAACCTGACTGAATATATTCTACATTTAGATTTACGATATTATCAGACATAGTTGTTTCAATAACCCTTTTGCCATACAAATCTAATAAGGTAATTTTAGTTTCCGAAAAAACAGATTCCAAACTGCTTATGTCAACTGTAATTATAGTAGAAGCAGGAACAGGATATATAGCAATGTTATTTTCGATAATGTTTGTTGCAATACTTGAGATGTTATCACCATGCAGTCGAGCTATTCGGTTTCTCGGAATGTCGTTGAAAGTGGTGAAGTCCCCACCAATAATAATTTTTCCATCGTCTTGTATAGTAAGTGTCCGAATAAATTGATTGGCTCCTGTTCCTGGATTAAATGCACTGTCCAAAGAGCCGTCAGAATTGAGACGTGCAATCCGGTTTCTCTGAATTCCATTGAAAGTGGTAAAATCTCCACCGATAATGATTTTTCCATTGCTTTGTATAGCGAGTGCCATTATGGTTTCATTAGCGCCAGCTCCAATTGTGAACGAATTATCCAAAGAGCCATCAGTATTTAGTCGTGCAATGCGGTTTAAGGTTATGTTGTTGTAAGAAGTGAAGCTGCCTGCGATAATAATTTTTCCGTCAGGCTGCACAGCTATTGCTCTAACCGAATTATTACACCCAGTTCCTATATTAAAAAGACCGTTTAACGAGCCATTTGGATTTAAATCGGCTATACGGTTGGTAAGAATTTGATTATACTCAGTAAAAAAACCGCCAATAAGTATTTTTTGGTTAGAGTGAGCAACTATTGAGAAAATGGAATTATTAGCTCCCGGAATGGGGGGTTGGAAGGTGCCAAAAGTGAACGTATTATCAATTGTGCCATTTGAATTTAGTTGGGCAATTTTATTAGTAAAATTTCCACCTAATAAGATTTTACCATCAGACTGGATAGTAGAACAATATACAGTTCCATCTACACCTGTTCTTGAAAAGCTAAGACCTTCTATACTACCGGTCTGTAGCAGCCGAGCAATACCACCAACAACTCTTGTGTTGAAAGATGTAAACTGTCCGGTTATTATGATTTTCCCATCTTCTTGAATACTAATACTGGAAACGAAACCATTTGCACCAATTCCTACATCAAAGTTGTTGTCCAAAGAACCGTCTGGATTTAGACGAGCGATGCGATTTATGTTTGTCCCATTGTAAGAGGTAAATTCACCACCAATAATAATTTTTCCATCAGACTGGATACTTGTTGAAAAAAGTCGATGAGAAGCCCCAGTTCCGGGGTCAAAAGAAATGTCTAAAGCACCTGTCTGTGCTGTGATAGTAATGCCTGTTGTCAGGACAATTACTAAGGTAAATAATGAATTTTTCATGTTATTTAGTTTTAATGTTGTAGTTTTTTTAGCCTTGCTACCATTTGTGCGCCTTGAATGGTAAATATAGTTCTTTAACAGAATGTTCCAAAGGGTGAAAGTCCCTGATGCGCTCCGAGAGGGGAAGCATAGCAAGTCGCAAAGCCTGCCCCGTACTTGATACGGGGGTGGTTCATCGCGAGGTGAGCACTGAAGTAAGCGAGCCTGCGAAGGATGGAACTGACGAACAGAAACTGCATAGGAGGCTTGATAAGCCGGATAAGGTTGCACAGCAAACCGAAGTCCCAACGTGCCGTAAGACGAGCGCTTATTGAGTAGATGCAGCAGGGTTCATCCAAAGGGTATTCATCTTACCGGGGGAGGTCTTGGAATAGATTCGGTTTCTATGCGCCAAGAAGTCAGCAGAGGTCATAGTAGTTGGAGCAACGAGCCGTCACCGCAAGGATAAGGGCGGAGGACTCACAACCAGCGAAGGACTGAACATTAAGTTGGGAGAAATTCGATAAGGAGCGTCAGGGGAAACCCTGAGTAGCCTTATCTTAAAGTACCTCAAAGCCATGATTGCGAAAACAGTCATGGTATGCTTAACGAACCGTCCCGATTGAATCGGGATGGTGTGAGAGCCTCTCCCCGTCACCGACAGGTGGCGGGGCGGGCTACTCGATTGGCGGTAGTTTTATTCTCATTCCATTTACATCTTCCTATATGGATTGAGCTTTAACTTAATTTCTTTTACTTGGGCATCAACACTTATGGACCCTTTCTTCTTTGCAGTTTCGTAATACTCTAATGCTTTTTGTAAGTCCTGTTTAACGAAAATTCCATTGAAATAAATTTCTCCCATATCAGAATAAGCAGTCAGTTGCTCCGGAGTAGTTCCAGATTCTCCTACATTTTCAAGTAGTTTCCAGCCAGCAGAAAAATCTTGTTTAACTGCTTTCCCTTCAATTAGAAACTTACCTACTTTAATCATTGCAAAACCGTCACCTAATTCTTTAGCTTTTGAATACCAATAGTAGGCAGAGTCAAAGTTCACCGGAATGTTCATCCCACATTCATAAATATATCCAACCTGGTACATGCCGAAGGGATCTCCCAAGTTTGCCGCTCTTTTATACCAATATAATTGTGAGGTGTCATGAGCATCCGCAGGCGGCAAGTAATTATAAAAATGATTGAAATACGTATCATAATACGAACCAAGTTTACACATAGCATCCGTATTGGAATTGATATTTGCTGAACGTTTCAAAAGTTCAAGTCCTTCCTCCCTTTGTCCTAAAAGAGTGTAAACAGTTGATAGGTCAACGACAATAGAGTCAACACCCTGATTGTACACTTCCGTTAAAATCTCTCTGCTCTTTTTGAGTCTGGTCGTGTCATATCCACCGTAGGAATAAATTAAGCCCAGATGCACTTTGCCGTTTGTGCTTAGTTCATTTGCGGAACTAAGCCATTTTTCCGCTTCTTCATATTGTCCTTTGTGGAATAACTCTATCCCGATTTTTTCGTGATTGCTTTCTGGTGTTGTACTATCCTTTTTTTTCTGACTCTGACAAGTAACAATCAAAACCATTAGTAAAGCGAAGGATGATATTTTGAAGGCTTTGACCATTCTGAAATCCTTGGGAAAAATTGTGTGCGCCCTGAATGGTGAATATAGTTCTTTATTTCATTATAGAGAAACCCAGAGAGTGAAAGCCCGTTGGATATTTATCCTACGGGTTGAAAGTCTCTCCACGCCCTGATAGCATCGGGGAAGTGTAGCAAGTCGCAAAGCCTGTCCCGTACTTGATACGGGGGTGGCTCATCGCGAGGTGGGCACTGAAGTAAGCGAGCCTGCGAAGATTTGTATTGACCCCGAGCCACTTCGTTTTCGGGGCAGGCGAACAGAAACCACATACGGAGGCTGTACAAGGATGGATGAGTGTGCACAGCTACACGAAGTCCGAAGAATACCAAAGTCCTGTGCAGTAGATGTGGCAAGCATACATCGAAGGGTATTCATCTTACCGGGGGAGGTCTTG
>JBGTCY010000010.1:0-9220 GCA_041748615.1 Chitinophagales bacterium | reverse complement strand
CCGGAAATGCAGGAAAAGTTCGAGCGGCTCATTCATGCAATTAATGATTTTGATTTGAGGAGCAAAGATTTCAAACCATTGAAGGCAAAATGTGATAAGTGCATCTATTCGAATTTGTGTGATTACAGCTTGAGCGGTATTTCTATGAACCCCGAAGGGGTGACCTGATTATAGTATGAATAAAAAAGAAATATATCTAAACCCCGAAGGGGTGGCACATTCACGGATGATAATATGCCACCCCTTCGGGGTTTGACAATGCCGTTCGTTTGATTTTTTCTATCATCATGTCATCCTTTCAGGATTATAAAACAATTTTTAAAAAACGGTATTATGCTTAGTCTTCCCGATTTCCGCGAAAAAAACATTGTAGTGTGCTTTGCCACCGAGGGACAAAAAATTTCATTCCGCAATGACAACCTCCTTATCAAAGACAAAGAGGACGAAACCGTTCTGCAAGCCACCTGCCACAAGATATTTTCTGTGTGGCTGGTGGGGGGCATCACCATCACATCGGGCATTTTGGAGCGTAGCCGCAAATTTGGCTTTTCCATTTACCTGCTTTCTTATGGTCATAAACTGTATGGTGTGTGGGGCAGCGCCACGGAAGGGAATTTCCTGTTGCGCCAGAAACAATATGAATATGAAGATTTGGGGATTGCCCGCCATCTTGTGCGCAACAAAATCGCCAACCAGGCTGTGTTGCTGAAAACCATTCGCGGCAAATCAACAGACCTGAAAGAGGCGATTGCCAGCCTGACGGAATATGAGCTGCAATCGGCAACGGCAACTGATTTGCAAACGCTGCTCGGTTTGGAGGGCGTGGCTGCGCGGCTTTATTTCAACCACTGGTTTGGCGAAATAGGATGGAAGGGGCGCAAACCCCGCGCGAAAATTGACATCATCAACACTACGCTCGACATCGGCTACACCTATCTGTTCAACATTATGGAGTGCATGTTGAATCTTTACGGTTTCGACCTTTACAGAGGCGTTTATCACCGCTGTTTTTATCAGCGCAAATCATTGGTGTGCGACCTCGTTGAGCCGTTTCGCTGCATTATTGACCGACAGGTGAAGCGGGCTTACGGGCTGAAGCAATTGCAAGCCGATGATTTCCGCGAAAGCAAAGGACAGTTTTTTCTGAAAACCGAAAAAAACAAAGATTACACCCGCTGGCTCATTCAAAGCATTCTTGAACACAAAGAAGATATTTTCAGCTATGTGCAGGAATATTACCGCTGCTTTATGAGGGGAAAGCCGATGGAGGAGTATCCGGTGTTTAGAGTAGAGTCAAAATGTCCATAGTCCATAATCAACAGATGAACTCATCAACACATCCACTAAACAACAAATCAACAAATCTGCTAATCATCAAATCAGCTAATCAATAAATCAACAAATCAACCAACCATGTTACTTGTATCCTACGATATTTCAGATGACCGCCTGCGGACGAAATTTTCCAAATTTCTGAGTAAGTTTGGGGGCAGGCTGCAATATTCGGTCTTTGAAATACGGAACAGCGACAGGGTGTTGGAAAATATCCAAACGCAGATAGACAGCTATTTTGCAAAACAATTTACGCAAAGCGACAGTGTAATCATTTTTGACCTGAGCAGGCAGTGTAAAATCACACGGTTTGGTTATGCTAAAAATGACGAAACCGATTTGTTGATTCTATAAAATTGCAAACCCCGGTCTTCATGTAAAAAAATGATGTCAAGACTAAAAATAAACGCCAAAGACTTGTACAAAATGACAGAAAAAGGCGGAATAGCCTTAATTTCAAGTCAACAAACCGCTTTTTTGACAGGTTATCTGTCAAAGGCGAATCATAAATTTCTACTATTGTAGATCCACAAAATTCCCCAAGGCTGCTTTGTCAAAGGCGAATCATAAATTTCTACTATTGTAGATTGTCGTGTTCCACACATCAGCGGAATGTCAAAGGCGAATCATAAATTTCTACTATTGTAGATAAAGTATTTATGTTGGTGACCGATAGTCAAAGGCGAATCATAAATTTCTACTATTGTAGATAAAGAAAATGGTTGCTGACAATTCATGTCAAAGGCGAATCATAAATTTCTACTATTGTAGATTTTGACTTCTTTTATAACGGATTTTGTCAAAGGCGAATCATAAATTTCTACTATTGTAGATTGAAGTGTTGAACCGCCTCAGCGAAGGTCAAAGGCGAATCATAAATTTCTACTATTGTAGATTGACGCAACCATTGACCGCTTCAACGTCAAAGGCGAATCATAAATTTCTACTATTGTAGATAATAAGCTACTTGAAGTGATTGCAGAGTCAAAGGCGAATCATAAATTTCTACTATTGTAGATAAGCGACATCGACATTGAAGAATTTATGTCAAAGGCGAATCATAAATTTCTACTATTGTAGATGGCAACATCCCGTTTGACAGCCGATTGTCAAAGGCGAATCATAAATTTCTACTATTGTAGATATATTCATAGATTTTTTGGCGTAGCCGTCAAAGGCGAATCATAAATTTCTACTATTGTAGATCTACAAGATTTGGGTTGTAATCGTTTGTCAAAGGCGAATCATAAATTTCTACTATTGTAGATTCAAAGAAAGAAACCTTCTTTGAAGAAGTCAAAGGCGAATCATAAATTTCTACTATTGTAGATATACTGAACTAAATTATCGTGTATATGTGTCAAAGGCGAATCATAAATTTCTACTATTGTAGATTGTGCCAGAATACTGAAGGGAAGTAAGTCAAAGGCGAATCATAAATTTCTACTATTGTAGATGTAAATGTCAGGGTATTGCTCCATCGTCAAAGGCGAATCATAAATTTCTACTATTGTAGATTGTGCCATCTTCGCAGTAGTTCCGCTGTCAAAGGCGAATCATAAATTTCTACTATTGTAGATTTCAGGGCATCACTGATACTTACACACGTCAAAGGCGAATCATAAATTTCTACTATTGTAGATTGAAAACAAACTCATAATCCTTTTTTGGTCAAAGGCGAATCATAAATTTCTACTATTGTAGATGCGATGTAATCACGGGTGTTGGCGAGGTCAAAGGCGAATCATAAATTTCTACTATTGTAGATAAAAGTTTACTCGTTTACCTAGGTTGGTCAAAGGCGAATCATAAATTTCTACTATTGTAGATATGAAATCTTTCAACCAACCAATGTTTGTCAAAGGCGAATCATAAATTTCTACTATTGTAGATAGATGCTGCCCAACCAACTTTCGGGCGTCAAAGGCGAATCATAAATTTCTACTATTGTAGATGAGACGCAGGTCGGCACTAATGCTTAGTCAAAGGCGAATCATAAATTTCTACTATGACTTAAAAAGAAAAGTAATAAACAATTTAAAAATAGCGGACAGTAAATTGAATTTGTCTGAGAAGCGCATTAACTCTTACACCCTGGTTTTATCCGCCACTAAAATCAGGCAATGAACCTTCAAATTTCAGTTCTCGCTCTTACAGGTTTCGCCCGGTTTGCTGCCGCAGACGGTACACTCACCGATTTCATTTTTCAGCATCGGGTTGTTGGTGGCGCAGGAACCTCTGAACTCACCGTTTTTCACAAACAACATGCGTAAGCCGAGACCGGCAACCGCGAGGGTAAGAATTACAAGTGTGACTAATATGGTGGAAAGTACCATCTTTTAAAAGGATTAATTTTATTACGTTTATAAAAAGTGCAACAAGCGGTTGTTGTTTTTAATTCCTTAATTGCAAAACTATTATAAAACTGACTACGGATGCGTGAAAAACAAGAAGCCTTCGGCAGGCTGCTGAAAATCATGGATGAATTGCGGGAAAAATGTCCCTGGGATAAAAAACAGACGATGCAATCGCTGCGCAATCTCACGATTGAAGAAACCTATGAACTGGCGGATGCCATTCTCGAAAATGATACAAAAGGCGTGAGCGAGGAGCTGGGCGATTTGCTGCTGCACATTATTTTTTACGCGAAAATCGCGGAGGAAGAAAAGATGTTTGACATCGCGGAGGTCATCCACCGTCAATGCGATAAACTGATTAGCCGTCACCCGCATATTTATGGCGATGTGAAAGCTGATACCGAAGAAGAAGTGAAGCGCAACTGGGAAAAACTAAAACTCAAAGAGGGCAAGAAATCCATCCTGTCGGGCGTTCCTCAATCTTTGCCGGCATTAATCAAAGCCTATCGCATTCAGGATAAAGCGAAACAGGTGGGTTTTCAATGGGAACATGCCGGGCAGGTGTGGGACAAAGTGAAAGAAGAGCTACAGGAGTTTGAGCAGGAAGTGAATGCCGAAAACCCGGACAGCCGGAAGGCAGAAGATGAATTCGGTGATTTGTTGTTCGCCTTAGTAAACTACGCGCGTTATCTGAACATTGACCCTGAGCGCGCGCTTGAACTCACTAACAAAAAATTCATCAGGCGTTTTCAATACATCGAAAACAGCGTGACGGAGCAGAATGGCGACCTGAAAAATATGTCGCTGGAAGAAATGGACGTCTTATGGAACGAAGCGAAGCGGACGGAAGAATGAGCATATTCCTATGAACAGCAGTATTCAAAAAACTCTTTTTTTTCTTGCCCTGTCAGTCGTTTTGTACGGGGCTTCATTTCTTACCGACACTTTCAATCGTCCTGAATCGGAGGAAGCGCTCGCGGAAAAAACTTCAAAAGCGCTCGCGGAAATTATTTCTGATTTTGAAAAAACAATCGCGGATGACGCGCTCACGCACGACATTGTCAACAAACGGCTGGCATCCGTTTATCTGAGTCAACTCAGTGAAAAGCCCTACAAACTGCTCGTTTACAAAGGCAGCGAACTGATTTTCTGGAGTGATAATCATATCATTCCGATGGAAAATATGGTGAACGCTCTGACAGAAAAAAACACAACGGTCAGGCTGTCGAACGGTTATTATGAAATCGCTAAAAACAAAAAAATTATTGATGGGCAGGATTACAGTTTTGTCCGGCTGATTTTATTGAAAGGAAACTACAGCGTCCAGAATAATTTTCTTACGAACAGCTATCATCCGCTCTTCGGGTTGCCGGGTTCTGTCATTATAAAAATGAATCATGAGGAAGGCGGCACTCCGGTAACGGGAGTTGACGGAAATCCGCTGTTTCAGCTTGAACTGAAAGAAACTTTTTCCTATTCGCGTCCCAACTTATTGAAGATTATTTTTTCATTGCTGTCCTTCATCGCATTGTTGTTCGCCATCTTTTTTTTGGTGAAAAAAGTTGCTTCCCGCGATGCATGGACAGCGTTTTTAATACTCATCATTACATTTACATGCGTTCGATGGCTGACGCTCATCCTGAATCTTCCTCCCGGGCTTTATGACTTCAATTTATTTAATCCGCAGTTGTACGCTTCATCTGCTGTCAACAAATCATTGGGTGATTTGTCCATTAATCTTTTAATGATTTTCTGGATAATCGTTTTTTTCTACCGGCAGGTTCCGTTAAAGGTGAATGGAGAATTACCACGTGTATTACGATGGTTGTTGGCTATCGGAGTTTTTTATGCTGTTTTTTTTCTGTCAAGAATGGTAGCGGCTTTATTCAGCAGTCTGTTGCTTGATTCTAAAATCCCTTTTGACTTCAATGATTTTCTCAGTCTGAATATTTACAGTTTTATCTGTCTTGGAAGCATCATGCTGGCGCTCGTCAGCTATGCGCTCATATCAGCGAAATTCATCCGCCTTGCATCATCGCTGTTGAAAGCGGAGCGGCTGATGCAATTCACCATGATTGCGGCTTTCGCACTCTATCTGCTGACGATGATATTCATGGGTTGTCCGCGGCTGGAATATTTCGCTGCCGGCTCAGTGCTGCTGCTGATGCTGGTTTTGCAAAGAATGGTTTTGCGCGAATTAAACATCACAGCGCTGTCCAACATGATTGCCATCATTGTGGCGCTTTCTGTTTTTTCATCCATTTACCTGTATCATTTTAATGAGTTGCGGGAATTAGACAGCCGCAAAGCGCTCGCGCGTAAATTATCCGTTGAGCGCGACCTTGTCACCGAATATCTTTTTCTTGATTTACAGGATAAGATTTTTGAGGATTTATTCATTATTAACTATTTCAGAAAACCATTTATTTCCACTCAGGAAATTATTGACCGGGTGAAGAATAAATACTTCAGCGGATTTTTCAGAAAATATGATGTGAATGTCTATGCGCTGAATACTGAAGGAAGATTACTGAGGACCGCGCAGGATGAATATCTTGAACTATTGTCAGATGAACTGCTCGCCCGCGCGCAACAAACCCTGAGTGATTACTTGTTTTACATTCCCAAACAGTCAGGAAGTTTTGCTTACATCAGTAATCTGCCGGTGATTTACCGCGGCAAGTTGCTTGGCTCGGTGGTGCTGGAATTGAAACCAAAAACATACTCACAAACAAATCTTTATCCCGAACTGCTCCTGGAAGAAAAAGTGAAGCCGCCCGAAATTCTGGAGCAGTTCAGTTACGCGCTCTATTCATTCACTTACCTTGTGCGAAAAGGCGGCAATTATGCCTACCCGTTTGAATACAGTTTTGCAAAACCAACATCTGAATCACCGGAGCGTGAGTTTCAGTCCATGCCCGAAGGCGACCTTGAGCATCTGATTTATTTCGCGGATGAAGACAAGCAGGTGGTGGTGACCGGTGAAAAAAGTAATCTCATTGAGCCGGTCGCGTTGTTCTCTTATTTGTTTTGCATTTACCTGCTTTTCGGACTGGCGTTTGTGCTCATTCGTTATGGTTTGCTGGCGTTGCGTTTTCGACAGGAACCGGAGAAATCTTTCAGCATTTCCTTTCGCGACAAGATTCAGTTTTCAATGATATTCATTATCATCTTTTCATTTTTTGTGATTGGCTATTTCACCATTTTGCATTTTGTGAAAGAATATGACAAGTATCATTCG
Organism: Chitinophagales bacterium; assembly: GCA_041748615.1. GTDB lineage: Bacteria > Bacteroidota > Bacteroidia > Chitinophagales > CAIOSU01 > JBGTCY01. The sequence goes on along the minus strand of JBGTCY010000010.1, from coordinate 2,290 downwards.
GAATTATTAGTGAGAAAAAGTCAGTCCATCCGCACCGCAATCGAATATATCCTGAAAGAGGATGCTTCTATTTTGTTGCTTGCTTCCACTGCAAAAATGCAAAGCCCGATTGACCTTGCCGCGCTGTCGGACATTCACGGCATGGATATCAATGTGTATTCACCCAAGGGCTTGATTTCAAATACATCGCAGCCTGAAATTTTCGAGAAAGGATTGCTTTCGGAGTTTATGGAACCATCCGCTTTCGGTAAGATGACCTACGGAAAAAAAACACAATTTATTCAAACCGAAAATATCGGCTCATTGAGCTACCTGGCGATTTACACTCCGATTAAAAATAACGAAGGCGAACTGCTTGCTTATCTGAACCTTCCCTATTTTGCGAAAGAACGCGAGTTGAATCGTGAAATTTCTTCACTCTTGGTAACATTGGTAAACGTGTATGTGTTGCTCTTAGTGATTGCCGGATTCCTCGCTTACTTACTGTCTGATTCCGTCACGCGCTCACTGACCGCCATCAGCGAAAAACTGAAATTGGTGAAACTGGGCAAGAAAAATGAACCGATTGAATGGAACAGCAATGATGAAATCGGAACGCTGGTTGCCGAGTATAATAAAATGATTCAGGAGTTGGAACGCAGCGCGGAACTGCTTGCCCGTTCGGAACGCGAGAGCGCCTGGCGCGAGATGGCGAAACAAATTGCGCATGAAATCAAAAACCCGCTCACGCCCATGAAACTGAGCATTCAGCATTTGCAACGCGCCATGGCATCCGGTGACCCGAAAGCGCCTGAGATGGCGAAAAAAATGTCTGTGACGTTGATTGAGCAGATTGAAAATCTGGCGCACATCGCAACGGAGTTTTCCAACTTTGCCAAAATGCCGCGCGCGCAAAACGAAGTCATCAATCTCACGGATGTGATTGAATCGGTCGTCAACCTGTTTAATGAAGAAAAACATCTTTCTATTCACTTTGACAAACCGCAGCGTGAAATCCGTGTGCTTGCCGATAAAAACCAGTTGCTGAGCGCATTTAATAATCTTGTGAAAAACGCGTCACAATCCATTCCTTTCGACCGGGAGGGAAAAGTTGAAATCAGGCTGATTTCTGAAAACGGCAGCATCATCACCGAAGTGAAAGATAACGGCATCGGCATTCCTGATGCACAGCAGGAGAAAGTGTTTGTACCCAACTTCACTACCAAAAGCGGAGGCACGGGATTAGGACTCGCGCTCACACGCCAAATCATCGAAAATGCGAAAGGCAGAGTATGGTTCGAATCCAAAGAAAATATCGGTACATCATTTTATGTGGAATTGCCGGAATATGGGTGAGGGGAAGATGACAATCTGGTTAAAAAATCGTCAGATAGTTTTGAGGATACAAAACACTTAAATTTAAAAACACCGTTGTCCGACTGATAATGTTGGTTTTGGGCTAAAGCCCAATATTGACGGGTATCCTGTAACCCCACGCTTAAGCGTGGGGTTAAAACATAAAACCTAAGCCTGGCGGGCTTTAGCCCCTTTAGTCGGACAATAGTGATTAAAAAGATGTAAATAGAAAAATTTCTACCTTTATCTCATCTTTTATGAAATCCAGCCTACTAATCACATTCCAAATAATTACGGCAATAGTTTTTTGCCAGGACGCCCATTTTACTCAGTATTATTCCAACCCTTTATATCTTAATCCGTCCTTTGCCGGTGATGCGGAGTTTGCACGCATTAGCACTGTTTTCCGGCAGCAGTGGGCGAAAATCAACGGTGGTTTCAAATCTTTTCATACCGGTTATGACCAATATTTTGCCAAAGCACGGGGTGGGGTGGCTGTCTCCTATATGTTTGATAAGGCAGGCGTAGGTTTGTCAGCACATAACGCGCAAGTGGCGTATGCGTATCATCTCGAAATCAAAAACAAAGTCGTCATTAAACCATCTGCTCAAATAGGGTGGGTTGTCAGAAAACTCCACCTCGATAATCTGACCTTTGACCCGAATCTGCCGATGCCTGCGATGGATGACCGCACCCATTTCTTTGACCTCGGTTTCGGCTTATTGACCTATTACAAGGGACTGCTTGCCGGTGCATCATTCAATCATGTGAATCGTCCGAATACCGCATTCATGCCTTCACGGGAAGTAATTTTGCCTGTAAGATACACTGCACATGCCGGTTACAATCAACCCATTGTCCGCGATTTTTCAATGGGTGTTTCTTTTTTATACATGAAACAAAAAACGGCTGAGATGAAAATCGTCTCCGGCATGTTGAAATATAAATGGATTAA
>JBGTCY010000009.1:0-16278 GCA_041748615.1 Chitinophagales bacterium | reverse complement strand
GGAAGGTAAATCATGCCAATAAACAAGTTTTAAAAATCTCTTTACCAGTCAAAAAAAGACCTTGGATGGATGGCATCTTCTCCCAAATTCAGAATCTAAGCCCCCCTTTTAATTATTCTAATGCATAATCCGGGTTTAACTGTGCATATAGTTTTGAAACAATAAAAAAAGGAATGCTTACTTTTGGGCGCAACAAAAAAAAATTACGATGAGTCAATATGAATTAAAATCAAAATGTATGTCTGAAGACGAAAATCCCGGTGCGGGCATTGCCGAAAAACTTTCAGAATTCAGTCGTTTTGAAAAGCAGTTTCTGGAACAGCGTAAGGTGTTTTTATGGGGACCTGTGATGGATGAGTCGGCAGAAAAGGTAGTGAACCGCCTGCTGTATCTCGAAGCGAAAGAACCGGGTAAAGAAATTCAGTTTTTCATCAATAGTCCCGGTGGGATGGTCACTTCAGGGATGGTGATTATGGATACGATGCAGTTGATTTCCTCACCTGTTTCAACAATTTGCATGGGGCTTGCGGCTTCAATGGGTTCCATCCTGCTTTCTGCCGGTGAAAAAGGCAGACGTTTTATCTGGCCCAATGGCAGAGTGATGATTCACCAGCCCAGTATTGGCGGCACACAGGGCACCGCCTCTGATTTGGAAATAACAGCACGCGAAATTCGCAGAACTAAAGAGTTGGGAGCAAAAATCCTTGCGGATAACTGTGGACAAACGATAGAAAAAGTCCTGAAAGATTTCGACCGTGACTTCTGGATGGATTCAAAAGAAGCAATTCAATATGGAATTGTTGATAAAATCTCAGAAAAAGTGACCTAATCTATTTTATTTCCGGAAATTTCGTACATTAGCGGTTGTATTTACAGCATATTAACCATTCCCAATAACCGTTATTGTGAACAGCGAAACCGTGAAAACCAAATTTACATATAGGGGTCCCCTCCCTCTCTATCTCTCTTATATCCTGCTATTGGTGTTGTCATCAAGCTTGATTTTTCTTTCTTTCAGGGTGGATGCTGATAGCAATTTGTTTTATCAGCTTATCATCACCGGGGTGACGGTATCTGTCGTGGCGTTATTCCTGCTATTAAATTCTACGAAAATTGAAAAAATAATAGATTTGAAAACGTGGAAAAAAAATAATCTGACCTATTATAATGATGAAGGAGTTTTCGAATACACACACAATGGTTTCACCATCATCACCAAAGAAGGCAAAAGTCTTGTGATAGCCTGGAAAGATGTTATCAGGGTGGAAACACATCAGGACCCGCTGAATGATTACATCAAAGTCACCACCATTGACCTCTACTTTTCCGATCGTGATTTTCTTTCCGTGGATTCATCCCAGCCGGGATTCAATCTCTTTGAAAAAAGACTGAAAGAAAACATGCGTAAAATCTGGCAAGAAGAAAAAGCGGTAATCTTTGCTTCCACTGCCATGGAGAATCCTCAAAAAGTAAAACAGAGTTAAAAGCGGTTTTAAAAAATTGCATCCTACAAGGCATGCATTCTTCACGGCTGCATAACTTACTTTAGACATTCAGATTTCAGAAAATTAGACCTTAGACTATCAGGCTGGGTACCCCCCCACGCTATGATTCGATTCCCTCAACATGATAGCTTTCTCATCCACCATCCAATTTAGCAGAGATTAAGTATGGACAATGGACTATAGTATTAAAAACACGACAACCTTCCCATTACTCCTATGCTTGCGCCAGGGATGAATCCAACAATAATCAATGTCCTTTGTTAAATTTGGCAAAAACCAATCATGACTCATTCATCCGCTGCAAAAAAAAACACCAGGCAGACAAAAACCGACAACTATCAATATCATGATTATTTCAATATTGACGAATTGCTCACGGATACTCACAAGCTTGTGCGTGAAAGTGTACGGGCGTTTGTAAAAAAAGAAATCTCACCGATTATTGACGAATACGCACAGAGCGCTGAATTTCCAAGCCAACTCATTAAAGGTCTTGCGGATATCGGAGCGTTCGGTCCCACCATTCCGCAGGAATATGGCGGAGGCGGCATGGATGAAATTTCCTACGGCATCATCATGCAGGAATTGGAGCGCGGAGATTCCGGCATTCGTTCCACCGCATCCGTGCAGGGTTCGCTGGTGATGTTTCCCATTTACAAATTCGGCTCCGAAGCGCAGCGAAAAAAATATCTGCCCAAACTCGCCAAAGGTGAAATGATGGGCTGTTTCGGACTCACTGAACCCAATCACGGCTCCAATCCGGGAGGCATGGAAGCTACGCTCAAAAAAAACGGCAATCATTATTTGCTCAACGGTGCGAAGATGTGGATTTCAAACGCGCCCTTCGCAGATATTGCCGTGGTGTGGGCGAAAGATGATGCCGGTGATATCCGGGGATTAGTTGTGGAGCGGGGCATGGAGGGATTTTCAACGCCTGAAATCCATCACAAATGGTCATTGCGCGCTTCCGCAACGGGCGAGTTAGTATTTGATAATGTCATCATTCCGGAAGAAAATATTTTTCCCGAAGTGAAAGGATTGAGAGGTCCGCTGTCTTGTCTATCTTCAGCCCGCTACGGTATTTCCTGGGGAGCAATTGGCGCTGCCCTTGATTGTTATGACACCGCGCTGCGCTATTCATTGGAAAGAATCCAGTTTGATAAGCCGCTTGCCGCATTTCAATTGACGCAGAAAAAATTAGCCGAAATGATTACGGAAATCACCAAAGCTCAACTAATGGCATGGCGGCTTGGAGTTTTGAAAAATGAAGGTAAAGCTACTCCGGGTCAAATTTCCATGGCGAAACGTAACAACGTGGAAATGGCGCTGAATATCGCTCGTGAATCCCGTCAGATTTTAGGCGGTATGGGAATCTCCGGAGAATATCCGATTATGCGTCACATGATGAATCTTGAATCTGTGATAACCTACGAAGGTACCCATGATATACACCTGCTGATTACGGGTAATGACATTACGGGAATTAACGCGTTCGGGTGAGGTCTTGCCATCTTTTTCGTAAAAAAACATGATTGATTTTTCTACATCAGCGCGTTATTTTTCCACCGATAATCACGGATAATTCACACAGATTTCTACTTATCAACAATTTAAAGGGTCCTTTTAAACACTTCCCTCTTATTGTGGACAATTTACAAGTGGTAAGTAAAATTTTAGCTGTAATTTATTGCTTTTGAAAGGTTAAGCTAATGTTAACTGCAATGTTGAGATTTTCTTGATTTCTTTTTTAATGAAAAGCGGTTGCATGTCCATGTTTTCACTATAACTTTAACCTCCCTTTTTTACTCCTCAAAACTCTGAAATGCCTGAAAATATTGATGTTGCAAAGAAATCTATGGGAGTTATTTCCAGGAAACGCGAGCCGGTCACGGATTTATCATCTTACGTTTTTGGAAAGATACCGCCACAAGCAAAAGACCTCGAAGAAGCAGTGCTGGGCGCTATGATGCTGGAAACCAATGCCGTAGCTACAGTTATTGACATTTTAAAGCCTCACAGCTTCTATGTTCACGCGCATCAGTTGATTTTCCAGGCGATTTTGAACCTGTTCAATAAGTCTCAACCTGTTGATATTCTGACAGTTACAGACGAATTAAGACGATTGGGCAAATTGGATGAAGCGGGGGGTGCATTTGCCATTACGGAATTAACAGACCGGATTGCCTCTGGCGCCAATGCCGAGCATCATGCCAGAATCGTAGCTCAGAAGTTTATCCAGCGTGAATTAATCCGTATTTCAAGCGACATTATCCGCGATTCTTACGAAGACACGACCGATGTTTTTGACCTTATGGATAAAGCGGAACAGGCGTTTTATTCCGTAGTAGAAGGGAACATCAGCAAGCAAACCGAGCCGATGAGTACGCTTTTAACGAAAGCGATTAAAGAATTGGAAGCGATACGCAACCGCGAAGACGGACTCACGGGCATACCGACAGGTTTCACGGATTTAGACAGGGTGACGGGCGGCTGGCAAAAACCAGACCTCATCATTTTAGCCGCCCGCCCGGGAATGGGTAAAACAGCTTTCGTACTTTCCATCGCCCGGAATGCTGCCGTTGATTATGGAAAGGCGGTCGCGATTTTTTCTTTGGAAATGTCATCGGTGCAATTAGTGAATCGTTTGATTTCCGCGGAAGCGGAATTGGAAGGCGATAAACTCAGGCGCGGCAACCTACAGCCTTTCGAATGGGAACAACTCACCCATAAAGCCGACAAACTTTCGGAAGCGCCCATCTTCATTGACGATACGCCCGCCATCAATATTTTTGAATTGCGCGCGAAATGCCGCAGGCTGAAAATGCAGCATGACGTGAAACTCTTCATTGTTGACTACCTGCAATTAATGTCCGGCACCGTTGACGGCAAAAGCGGCAACCGCGAACAGGAAATCAGCATGATTTCGCGCTCGCTGAAAAGTATTGCCAAGGAGTTGAACACACCTTTCATCGCATTGTCGCAGTTGAGCCGTGCCGTTGAAACACGCGGTGGCACCAAGCGTCCGCAGCTTTCCGACTTGCGCGAATCAGGCGCCATCGAACAGGATGCCGACCTTGTCATTTTTCTTTACCGCGCTGAATATTACAAACTTGAAGTGGACGAAAACAATCAGCCCACCCGCGGAGTAGCGGAAGTCATTATCGCCAAACACAGAAACGGGGAATTGAAAAATGTCTATGTCAAGTTCATCGCCAAATTCGCCAAATTTGCCGATAACGAATTCTCGCAGAGTGAACGGAAAGATTTTTCCGGACAATCGCTTCCGCCATCCGGTTCCACTATCACACGTATGTCGAAAATGGACCAAATCCGGGATGATGAAGACGAGGATGTGCCGTTTTGAGATGCGACCAAATCCTAAAGTTTTCTAAATCTCATACCGCGCCACAGGACTAATGTCATGCCTTGCGAAATCATTGTTGAGATATTTAAAATAAGCGGTAATCCCAATCATCGCGGCATTGTCCGTGCAATATTCAAATTTCGGAATGTAGGTGTTCCAATTGTTTTTTATTCCGGCTTCCTTCAAAGCTTTTCTAAGCCCGGAATTAGCGGAAACTCCGCCCGCAATGGCAATTTCGCAGATGCCCTGTTGTTTCGCTGCCAGAGTTAATTTTTTGATTAAAATTTTAATAATGGTATGCTGAATGGAAGCGCATAAGTCATCAAGGTTTTTCTCAATGAAATCCTTGTTTTCCTTTTCTTTTTTCTGCAAAAAATAAAGAATGGATGTTTTCAAACCGCTGAAGCTGAAATCAAGTCCTTCCACTTTGGGTTCGGGAAAATGAAACGCGTGCGGATTCCCTTGTTGCGCGTGGCGGTCAATCAACGGACCGCCAGGGTAAGGGAAGCCGAGCAGTTTGGCGCTTTTGTCAAATGCTTCACCGGCCGCATCATCCGTAGTGGACCCAATCACAGTCATGTCGAGATAACCGCGCGCCAGCACGATTTGAGTATGACCGCCCGAAACGGTCAGGCAGAGAAACGGAAGCTGAGGCTTGGGTTCATCAATGAAATGCGCGAGCACATGCGCCTGCATGTGATTCACTTCAATCAATGGAATCTCAAGCGCGAGCGCCATCGCTTTGGCAAACATGCCGCCCACTAACAATGAGCCGATGAGACCGGGTCCCCGCGTGAATGCGATTGCGGAGAGTTGCTCCTTCCCGACTCCGGCTTGTTTTAATGCAGCATCCACCACAGGGATAATGTGCTGTGTGTGTGCGCGGGATGCCAATTCGGGCACTATTCCGCCATGCAAACTGTGTACTTCCTGCCCTGCAACCAGATTGGCAAGAACTTTGTCATTTTTCAGCACAGCAGCGGAAGTGTCATCGCAAGAAGATTCAATTGCTAAAATGTAGATGTCCATCAGGAAGCCGTAAATTTATGCACGATTTTATTGATTAATAAAACCGATTGAAAAGAAAACTCGCCATCCTCGCCATCCTCACGATAATTTTTTTGATTATCGCAAATATCGGTTTGTATCTGCTGAGCCGCCCTTCCGTTCAGACTTACCTTGTACAAAAAGCGGTGGGTATCATTGAAACAAGAACAGGCGCGGAAGCGAAAATTGAGAGCGTGAACTTCAGGCTGCCTTTCAAACTTATTTTAAATAATGTCTATATCGGTGACCTCAACAATGATACCCTCCTTTATGTAAATCGGTTGCGCGTGAATATCGGGATGCGCAGTTTACTTTACAGAAAATTATATGTAAAAGGTCTTGAATTAAATGAAACAAAAGTTTACCTGCATCGCGCGGAGGGGGATTCGCTCTTCAATTTTGAAATCCTCACCGGAAAAAATGCTCAGGCTAAAAAATCAACAGGTGAGATTAAACCTTTCAGAATGAGTCTCCCGGAAGCGGAGATTAAAAAAATTGATTTTCATTTGTTAGATAAACTCAACAACACCGAATTCAAAATCGCTTTCGACCATCTCGCTGTCAAAAAAGCGGAAATTAATTCGGGCGAAAAAACCATGTACCTGCAAAAATTTAAGCTGGAAGGTGCTGATATTCTTTACAAAAAATTATTAGAGACCGAATGCCGCGAAGTAATATCCGGTCAGCAAAAAGCGCTTTCAATGCTCAATAACGCGGGTTGGCATTTGACATCCGAACACATCATCATCAATCATTCTACTTTCAGCAATATCAATGAAAACAAATTCGGGCATCAGGGCGGGATAAATTTCAATGACTTGTTTGTCCACGACATTCATCTCGTACTCGAAAAAACGGAAATTGTTTGTGACACGATTTTTTCAAAAATCACATCACTCAGCGCGAAGGAAAAAAGCGGATTTTTAATTAAAAGCATGACGGCTGACGCCCGTGTCGCCACTGACGGTTTTGAATGTGAAAATCTGCATTTGGTTACGGGCAATAGTGTTATCAAAGATTATCTTGCCTTTGAATATGATAGATTCAATGATTTCAATGATTTTGTAAACAGCGTGACGATGATTGGCGATTTCAAAAAATCAAAAGTCGCCATGAAGGACATTAATTTTTTTGCGAAAAACGCGTTGGATAATATCGCGCACAACACGCTTTCCCTCACCGGTACCATTCGCGGAACCGTCAATAATCTGCGCGGCAGAAATCTTGACATCACGCTTGGAAAAGAAACCCGGTTCCAAGGCAATCTCAGCCTCCGCGGACTGCCGGTTTTCAAAGAAACTTTTATCAGTCTCAGCATTGACAATATCCGCACCACCGTCACGGATCTCTCCTATATTTATCCACACCTCACTTATCCGGGGAATCTGAATCATCTGGGAGCGATGAATTTCTCCGGAGAGTTTACCGGATTTACGAACGACTTTGTAGCTTACGGAAATCTCAATTCCGCAATCGGTACTTTACGGTCTGACATCAATTTCAAGATTGACCCGGATAATAATACCGCGATGTATTCCGGAAATTTATCCGCCAGCCGGTTTCATCTTGGTAAATATTTTGAAGAAGAAGAATTATTTGGTGAAGTATCCCTCAACGCCAAAATCAATGGCAAAGGTTTGCAACTGCAAACTTTAGATGCAAAAGTAGTCGGAGATGTCAGCAGCTTTCATTTCAGACAACATAACTATGATGATGTGAAGGTGAACGGGGAAGTGAAAAATCGCTTTTTTAAAGGAGCGCTTGTAGTGCGTGACGCCAATCTCGATCTTGATTTTGAAGGAAAAATTGACATGACCGATTCGATTCCGGTTTTTCAGTTTGAAGCAGATTTGCGGAAAGCGAATCTGAAACCATTAAATCTTTCAAAAGTTGACTATTCCATTTCCTCTTTTCTTCAACTCGACTTTGCCGGTCTTGAACCCGACAATTTCATGGGATACGCGGGTCTCTTCAATACGCAGGTTGAAAAAAACGGTGAGCATTTCGAGTTAGATACTTTTATGCTCAAAGCGCTTCCGTTGGGAGGCAAAGGCAAACTGATTACACTGCGTTCCGATGTGCTGGACGGCAACATCATCGGCAGTTTTTCTTATCAAACCCTGCCAAGTTCTATGTTGAACGCGGTCAGGCATTATTTTAAAACCGGGACTCAACCGTTAAAGGAAGAAACCGAAGAACAGAATTTTGATTTTGATTTCACCGTGAAGGACACCCGCAATCTGACCAAACTCATTGACACTTCATTCACTAATATCAGCCGTGGTTTTACCAAAGGCAAGTTTAACAATATCAATTACCTCATGGACATTGAAGGTTTCGTGGACAGTATAAAATACGACAAGATTCAACTGAAAGGAATTACATTGAAAACTCAGTCTGACGCTCAAAACTTTTCCTTAGCGGCATCCATTGATTCTTTTTTGCATAAAGAAAATTTCATCACAGAGCGGATTCTGCTTGATTCCCGCATCAAATCTGACAGCATCAGTTTTACCCTCAAGGCACAACCGGATGACGCGCCTAACCGCATGGAACTAAACGGGCAAGTCTTTACTGATTTCAAGTCGGTTGCCTTACAACTGCTTCCTTCCTCAATTTTTTTAAATAACGAAGAATGGGTGATTTCCGATGGCAATCAGATTTATTATGAAAAAGACAAGCTGATGGTTGAGAAACTTATTCTCACCAATGATGCCGGTCAGCTTGAATTCAAAACTTTCATGGATGCCTTCGGAGGAAATCATCTCTCGGTGTTTTTCCGTGATTTTAATTTACACAGTGTCAGCCGCGCGTTCATGCCCGCTTCAAAAATCAAGGTGGATGGAAAAATCAACGGTTCTGCAACCATTCTGAATGTCCTGAAAAAACAGGTGCTGCTGGCTTCCATGTTTGTTGATTCTTTCAAAGTAAATAATCACACGCTGGGAAATATTATTCTTACCACCAATTTTAAACCGGGCGCTGAAAGCGCTGACATTAACATGAGCCTCATGGGCGAATCCAACAACATCAAAGTGAAAGGTGAATATTTCATGGACAAGCGCAAAGACAATCTCAATCTTGATTTTGACATCACCAATCTTCATTTGCCCCACGTTGAGCCGTTTATCCAAAAAGAAATCTCACGCGTGGAAGGCGACCTGAACGGAAAACTGCAATTCTCCGGCTCGCTTGATAATCCTTTAATTACCGGCTCTCTATTCGGAAAAAAAGTACAGGCAAAAATCAATTATCTCAACACAATCTATTCTTTTGATGAAGGAAAATTCACCTTTTCACGCGGGTTGATTGACTTTGGCAAACTTCAACTCAGGGATGAAGAACGCAATTCCGCAAACGCGACAGGCAACATCACTTACAGCAACTTTAAAGATTTTGCCATTGATGTAAAAGTTGAAACCGACAATTTCATGTTCATGAATACCTCTCACGCTTCGAGCGAACCTTTCTACGGCAGATTGTTTGCAAAAGGCATCGCGTTAATCAGGGGTCCGTTGAAATTAGTTGAATTTTATATTTCCGGAAAAACGCAACCTAACACCATCGCGTCAGTCAATATTACCGATTCAAAAGATGTGGCTCAGTATTCATTCTACCGTTTTATTAATCCGAATGTGAAAGAAACTGTGAAGCAGAGATATGTAACGAAATCCAGCGGAATCATCCTGAATATTGATGTGGAAGTAACACCGGATGCCACGGTGAGTTTGATTTTGGATAATGAAGGCGGTGACGTTATCAGAACACAGGCAGAAGGCAATCTGAAAGTAATGTTGAATCATCTTGGCGAACTCTCCATTATCGGAAATTATCGCATCGTGGACGGCAACTATCTGTTCACCATGCAAAATATCATCAGCAAGCGGTTCAACATTGAAAAAGGCAGCAACATCGTTTGGAACGGCAACCCGGATAATGCCGTGCTTGACATCAAAGCGGTTTATAAATTGCGCGCTTCTCCGCATGATTTGATTGAAGATATCGTGACGGGCGATAACGAATTGCAGCGCGCGAAAAACCGTGTACCCGTCTTTTTGTACCTGCTGATTTCCGGTTCGCTTTCAAATCCCGAAATCCGTTTTGACATCAAGGTGCCCGATGCCGACCCTGCCATCCGCACCGCGCTTGAAAGTAAATTTCAGGAGCTTAATTTCAATCCCAATGAATTTAACAGGCAGGTGGTGGGTTTGCTGGTGCTAAACCGATTCCTCCCGCAACGCACCGGCACCGGTGAACCCAATGTCGCTTCTGACGTCAATAACTCGGTCAGCGAGTTTATTTCCAACCAGCTTTCCATGTATCTCAGCGACTGGGTTTCTGACTTCATCACCGATGTTCAATTTAATATCAATTACCGTTCTTATCGTTCTGATATCAATGGCGGTAACACCGGCAGCGGTGAGCCGATTGATTTTCAGAACCGCCAGGAATTGCAATTAGCGCTCACCAAAACATTTTACAACGATCGTATCCTGATAGATGTAGGCGGCAACTTCGATTTTGGCGATATTCAAAGCGCAGACAGCGACCGCGCGAGCAACATCGCGGGTGACTTTGAAATTCAATACAGTATCACGCCTGATGGCAGGCTGCGCGCAAAAGGATTCAGGAAAGGTAAATACGACATGTTTCAGGACAGGAACCGGAATAAAACCGGAGTGGGTATTTCCTATCAGCGTGAGTTTAATAACGTAAAAGACCTTTTCCCGAACATTAGGCGCAGCCTTGACGAGCGCAATCGCAGAAAAGATGAGAAAAATGAAAGCCCGGGAGATGACTCGACTCCGCTTGACAAAGCGAAAGGTACGGAGGAGGAATAAAAAAATAGAATCATGCAATCTGCCAACAGATATTAGACTGATATTAGTCGCTTAACGCTCAACTTATACCATCATGTTGTCAAGAAAATATTCAAATAAAAGTAAAAATATCAAATAAAACACAATATATAGTATTGAAATTCCAAACGATATAGTATTTCACATAATTCATAGAAACATTTTTACCATAAGCAAAACAGTCCTTTCTTTGATAACCGATTACCTTGTATTATTGAATTGAAAATTTGAATTTTGAATTTATTTGCTATTTGATAATTGCTGTTTTGTTCCGATTTACCGGAATGCTTAATCTGTGAATCTGTGGCAGATTATGCAAATAATTTGGGGTTATTCTTTAAAATTCGCCTCAGATACTCAAATAGCAACAATATCAAAAAACACAAAAGCCGCTGATGGGCATCAGCGGCTTTTGCTACCTAAGTCATGAAAAGTAATAAACCAACATTGCATAGATAACCGGACATCTTCGCAGCGCCAAAAATTCTTAGAGGATATTGTCCACGTAAAAAATGATTGCGAATAGAATTCTGTACAAACCTTTTCACCCGAAGTCAAAGAACTTCAATCGCGGGATTTACCAATCAAAGAAAGAATTCATCCTACAGGGTAAGCGCAAAATAGATTCGGAAATTAAAATAAAGGTGTGTTTTTAATAGTTAAATATCACACCGACCATTCCATTGAAACCATAAGATGGATAGAGATAGTAACGTTGGTATTTGATGGACGCAAGGTTGTTGAGATTGCAGAAGAATGAAAAGTTTTTAGAAAATTTATAGGTTGCGCCAAGGTTGAGGTCGAGCGTACCTTTGAGTTCGCGGGGGACAAACGTGCCATTTTCAAAATCCGGTACTCTTGCAAGCACCCCATCGCGGGCGAGGATGCTGAGCGTGAGATACACTTTCTTTTTGATGGAATATTGCGTGTTGAAATCAAATTTGAAATTGGGCAAGTGCCAGGCGCGCTCCACGATGTCCATTTCGTAATGGATGTATTCGAGCGTAGCGCTGAAGTTGAGCGCACTCGTGACTCTGTAAAAAAGTTCAGCATGGAGGTTCAGCAGGTTTGCCCTGCGGTCATACACCACTTCAAACTGTTTCATGTTAGTGGTGTCATTAACAAACAGGGGCATGCGCCTCACTAATCGCTGTGCGAACCTTACATTGTAGGTAAAGTCTTTCACCGTACCTTTCAGCCCGATGTAGCGGTCTTCAAACCAGGTGTTGCGCAGCGAGAAATCATTGCCGAGCCAGGGATTTTCTTCGGTGAGGGTTTGATAACTCGTCCGTTGCAGTTCCATGCGCCAGCCGTTGTAGAGAATGATGTAGCGTTCATAGAGCGAGCGTTCAAGTCCTAGTTCCGGGAAGAGGTGAAAAATGTTTTTCTCCCAGGTGAAATCTGCGCCTCCGAAAAACCGCCATGTCTGGTCGTTGAATTCATAAACCGGTTTCACGCTGAAGATGTTGCGGCTTCTTGAGGTCGTGTCGCGCTTGAAAATATCAAGGTCTTCATGCAGGCGCAGCGTGAGAAAATGTTTGTCTTTGAAAATTTTTGAGAAGCGCGCGGTCACCCATGGGCTGGCTTCGCTGATATCGAAGCGATCACTGAAATGATTGAACCCGAATCGCACATCATAGTCGTAAGATTTTTTCGGTTGAATATTGACGATGCTCGACTCCCACGCAAAGTTGCCGAAACGCTGTTTAACTTCTTTGCGGCTGAAGGTATCTACTGCATGGTCATAGCCATAATAAAACACAGCATTGTTGCGGTATTTCAATTCGGTGTTGAGTCTTGCTTTTTTAGTGAAATAAGTCGCGAACACCGCGGCTTCAGTTTCGCTGAAATCCTGGTGATTTATCTTGCTGCCGCGCGAAGAGAAATGACGGAAAAACGCACCATAGTGATATTTTTCAATCTTGCCGTCAGTCCACAATGCTTCCGCGAGGGGGCTGAGTTGGGTTCCGAATCCTAATTTGAAATAAGACATCGGATGTTGCTCCTGCGCTTCTTTGCCGATAGCCACTGGTTTCAGGGGTACTGGTGCAAACGGTACTTGCAATTGACGGACAGGTGTGCTATAAAACAAATCAAAACGCGCCTGCTGCTGTCGCGCGGTTAAGGTCGCGGGAAAATTGATTTTCACCGCATCGGACAACACTGGTGTGTAATCTGTTTCCACAACCACATCTTCGGGGCGTATTCCATCTTGCTGAGCAATCGCATGATAAGCAATGCACGAGAGCAGGATGAATGTTAAAAAGGAAAATTGCTTGTTCATTAGATGATGAATGATTTTTTTGATACTATTTTTTTTCTTAACAGCCGGAGGCTGTTTAATAATCCACCCCCGCCAGAGGCGAGCGTGTGCTTTCAATTAATCTTCAACGGGCACTACCAATTCAATCACATCGTCCGAATCTTCTTCCTGCATCAATAAACTATCCGTAACGATTTCAAAATCCTGCCTCACTTTTTCCTCCGCGATGATGCGGCTGAGCTTTTCGCGTGCTGCTTTGTTCAATTCTTCTCCCTGATAATTGTCAATGATGCTTTGCAGCGTGGCTTTTGCCTGAAAGGTGTTGTTTAGCTTGTGATAGTTTTCCGCCAGCAGGATAAATCCTTTCACGCGCCAGTATTCGTGGGTGGGTTTCATCTCAATCAGCGACAAACATTCATCATGCGACTGCTGGAAGTTGCCATTCAGGAAACTGATTTCCGCCACCAAGTATTTTGCTTCAGAGCCGATGATGGTCGTGGTGCGCTCGGCAGTTTTTTTGAAAATCTGTGTTGCCTTGTCGTAATCTTTTTCCGCGAATGCGACTTTGCCCAGATAAAATTCTGCTTCGATGTCATGCTCCTGCGGAGAGTCGGGCGAGTTCAAAACGGCTTCCGCAAATTCCTTTAAATCATTCATGCGCTGTAAATGATAGGAACAGCGCATCAACCCCAACTGGGCAGCATAAATATTTTCTTTAAATGAGGCATTCTCCAGCAACAGTTTGAAATAGGTATAAGCCTTTTGATATTCTTTTTTGTCAAACGTGATGCGTGATGCTTTTGCCAATGCTTTTTCGGTAAAAATATTCTTTCCCGCGTCAATCACCTTTTCGTAGTCGGATAATGCCGCATCGAAATTTTTGGTTGAATAAAAACATTCACCACGATAGAAAAAAGCTGACAAGCGGAAATATCCATCTTTAAATTCATCAAGGTATCCGGTAAAAGATTGAATTGCCTGCTCGCATTTGCCGGAGGCGAATTGTGTTTCGGCAGCGAAATAAGAGATGCTGTCTTTTTTGGAAGCCGCCACTTGCAAACCCGGAGTTTTATTCACCACATCGAGGTACAAATTAGGATTGCCTTCCGCGATGGAGATTTTTTCAATGCCGAGTAATGCCTGTTGGGCGTCCACTGTGTTGGGATAGCCGGTAATTACTTTTTTGTAGCTGTCCACCGCGTTTTTCACTTCATCCATGTTGTAATAGACCAATCCCATTCGCAGATAGGCTTTCGGCACGTAAGTACTGTTAGGAAAACGCTCTGTTACTTTTTTCAGCGATTGAATGGCGGATTGATTTTTTCCCAATGCGATAAGCGCGATGCCTGTTTCATACAGCGCATCATCGAGGTACATTGAACCGGGAAACTGAGTTTCTATCGTTTGCAGGGTTGAAACCTTATCATCTAACTTGCCCTGCAAGCCGAGGATCATCCCTTTTTGAAAAGTCGCATAGTCAGCTCCCGTTTTTTTACCGCTGATGATTTCGGAATAATTTGCAAGTGCAGTCGTATAATCCTTTACCATGAAACTGCAATCGCCCGCCCGCAACAGCGCATCGGGCAGCACTTTGTCTTTCAGTTGCTTGTCGGCAAGCGGGCGAATCCTCGAAATACTCCGGTTGAAATACGGCAATGCATCCGCATACTTTTTCTGCTTATGCAATGAGTAACCAGCGCCATAGAGCGCATTCGATTCGTACCAATCCTTCTCAGTCAAATCGCTGATTCCAGACAAACTCAGAAACTGAATGTATTGTGCCGAAGCTTTTGCAAATTCTTCTTTCAGAAAATAAGATTCCCCCTTCCAATAATGCGACAATGCACGGATGCTTGCATTGGTAGGGTTTTGTAATGAAACATCAAGTATGCGAATCGCTTCATTCGGTTCTTTGTCATTGTAGAGCTCCAATCCGCGATAGAAGGCTACTTCCTGGTAGGCTTTTTTCACTTTGACAGAAGGGTTTTTGATGGACTCAATCACGCGGATGGCTTCTTTGAAGTTGCGGGTGTTGAGAAACATCTCCGTCAGCAGTTCTTTGGCTTCTTCAGTGTTTTCACGGTCGTCATACTTGTCGGTATATTGTTGAAATGCCTTGATGGCGTCAGTGTCAAAGCCCTGTTCGTAGGAAAGTTTGGCGTAGCTGAACAACGCGTTTTCGGTGATGAACGGGTCGAATTCCATTTGCGCAGCACGCTGAAACGCGCTGCGCGCTTTTGATTTATTGTTTGCCCGCAGATAGCAATCGCCCAATAGGTACAACGCATTTTGCCCGATAGTGTCGCGCTCGTTGTCCAATTGTTCAAAGCGGATGAGCGCTTCCTTATAGTCTCCCGCTTTGTAGAGCGCGAATCCTAATTGATAAACATCTTCTTTACGCGCCTTGCCGGATTGAGTTACATAAATCATGAGGTGTTTTGCCGCTTTGTCAAAATTGCCCAGCTCGTAATAGGCTTGTCCCAAAAGGTGATTCAACTCATTATAATATTTCAGCGATGGGTCGTCAATGAGCGGTGTCAGGTATTCAACGAGTTCTTTGTATTGTTTCCTGAAATAATAAATCTGACCGATATAATAAGGGATGATTTTGTCATACACTTTTGAATCTTTGATGCGGCTGAAACCATCCAGCGCATTGTCGAATTCGCGTCTTTCGAAAGCGATGTAGCCGAAATAATAGTTGGCGGGATAGTAATATTTGTTTTTGATGTTGCGCACCTCTTTGAACAGAAGGTAAGCTTCATCCAGACGCTTGCGATAGAAATAGGAATAAGCTAACTGGAATTTATATTCCGCGAGGTCTTCGCTGTTGAGGTCAGCGGTTTCGGTTTTTTCGAACCATTCGATGGCGTCATTATATTTCTTTTCGCGGAAATAATGTTTACCGAGGTAGAAATAAGCAAGACGTTTCAATGCCGGTTCGTCATACACTTCAAGCAACTCAAACATCAACTTTTCGGCATCGGGCTGTTGCAGTTCCATCGCACTAAAGGCGGCATAGAAACGCGCGTTGGTGCTCAGGGTGTGATTGACGTTTTGAAACACATCCGGCTGCGATTCCACAAACTGAAGCAATAGCTGCTTGGCACGGAGATAATTTTTCTGTTCAAAATAGGACAAGCCCTCCTTGTAATCATGCAGCGGGTCGGAATGCAGGAGCGATTGCTGAGAAAAGACGAGAGAAGGGATGAAGAAAAAAACAAACAACAGTTTCATCAC
>JBGTCY010000008.1:0-8107 GCA_041748615.1 Chitinophagales bacterium | reverse complement strand
GTATCTTCTTTTGAAGGGAGAATATTAAAACTAATATATTCAATGGCGCGGGATTCCTCCTGTTCGTATTTTATTTTGTTATTATTCAGATAGGCGGTCAATTCATTTTCTTTTACTTCAATGGAAGCATCTTCAATGTCGCTGAATGGCAAGTAAACAAAATCAAAATCAACACTGGTGTTGGTGATATTGAAATTTTGTTCAGCCTGCCAGGTTGGGGCGTACATGGATTTTTTCACCAGCGTATTGTATTTGGTTCTCAGGCGGTCTTCTCTCAGGAATTTTTCAAAGTTGAGCCAGCGGGTGCGGGTTTCACCTGTCTGGTCCTGGTCCATCTGTTGCAAAAACATGGAAACCTGGGAGGGATCGAAGCGCCCGGTGTTCGGGTCTGTAAAAGACTGCACTACCGCGGGGTGCGGATTGTTGCCCTGAATTTGTTCAACCAATTCGTCAGCCGTCACCTTGATGCCCAGCTTTTCGTACTTCCTACCCATCAAAATATCATTGACATATTGAGTCCACGTTTGGTCTCTGATTGACCAGAGGGTTTGGTCATCCAAGGTCATTTCACCGGTTGACAACCGGTAGTTATCAGTCGCTTCCTGTACCTTTTTTTCAAAATCCTGAATGCCGATAGTTTCGCCATTTATTTTACCGACATTGTTAGCGCCCGGTTGCAATACGGAACTGTTGGAACTGATGGCATCCTGTAACAGGAAACCAACAACCGCCAGCCCGACAAAAGCCGCAATTACAATTCCGTATCTTCTGATTCGCATGATAACTGCCATATAACTATTTCTTTAAATGAAAAATGAACTGCAAAGTAAAACCTTTGGAGGCGAAAAAACAAATAAGAGGTGAGGACATTGATTTTGAGAAATCATCAATATAACTGGTTATTCACGCCATTGCAAAACACCCGCACATTGTTGCGCACTTTATAGGAGAGTACCGCTTTATTGACTAAGTTATAATAACTCACGGTTTCGGGAGAAACTTCCTGGTATTTACCATCAATATATCCCAATAAACGGCTATCCAAATCTTCAAACACCACAATATCGCGGTCAATCTGATAGCTGGGCGGTTTGTAGGTGGCGAGTCTTTCTGTATTGCCATTGTAAAAAACATGGAAATGATTGAGTTGGTCAGTCCAGACAATCATGTTGTGTTTCACTTCATAATGGCGGGGAGGAATTGGCATTAATTCAATGTCCTCTCCATTGTAATAGACCATGAACCTGCGGTCAATGTCAGAAACATAAGCGACCATATTTTCGCCTACTTCGTAACTCTGTGGCGCTAATGTTTCAAGTGTCAGCACTTCCCCGTGCATGAAAACTTTAAAATCCCCGACAAAATCCACATAGGCTGCGATGTTCAGGTGCATTTTGAAGGATTGAGGCGGGCTGCCGGTTTCTAATGTAAGAATCTCTCCATTATATTGCAGTTTATATTCAAAATTGGGGTCCACAAAGGCAATCATGTTTTCGTTAGCGCCAAACTGTGTCACGTTGCGATTATCAAAGGAAGTGATTTCTCCGTTAAAGAACAGATGAAACGTGTTCAGGAAATCATTGAATGCCACCACACTGTCGCCATAAGCATACTGCCTTAATTGTGAGTGAATCCTGCCGAGATTATGCACCCGCTTTCCGTCAAAAACATAGAGATGGTTCCCTACATTTTCATAAACAAGCAAATGGTCGGTTACATGATAAGTATTGGGCGCAAAATCCTGAAGGGTATAGGTTCTTTTATTAAAGTAAATTTTAAAATTGGCGGTGTAATCCACGTAAGCGACATAATTTCTGCCTACCTTGAAAGATTGAATGCGTTGAAATTCCTGCTGAACGAGTTCACCGTTGTCATAGATGTAAAAAAACTCCCTGCCGGCTTCACGGGTATCTTCAAATGCTGTGAGACATTGGGCTTGCGTAAAAGAATAAATTGCAAAAACATTAATTGACAGCGTAATAAAAAAGAGGAGCCTGTGCTTCATTGAGTGTGATTCAAAAGAATTTTAAGCAAAATACGCAATCCTGTTACAATAAAAATACCAAAATCTTTTACGGGAGTTGGAAGTTGTTTGTTGAAGTGATGATAAAAATCTTATCTGAGTTCAGTTTATATCAGTTGAAATTTGAAGGTATTAAATAATAAGCAGTTAACAGCCAAAGCAAAAGATGACAATTCTGTTGAATTACATACTCACTTCAACGCACCCTGCACCAATTCAGCCGCTTCTTTCAACAAGATGGCGGAGCGTACCTGCAATCCGGATTTATCTATCAGTTCTTTGGCAAGTTCGGCATTGGTTCCCTGCAGGCGTACGATAATCGGAATCTTGATTTCACCGATGTTTTTGTAAGCATCCACAATGCCCTGCGCAACGCGGTCGCAACGCACGATGCCTCCGAAAATATTTACCAAAATCGCTTTCACATTCGGGTCTTGCAGAATGATGCGGAAACCGGCTTCCACTGTTTGCGCGTTGGCGGTGCCGCCTACATCCAAGAAATTGGCAGGCGCGCCTCCGGCTAACTTAATCATGTCCATCGTTGCCATTGCCAACCCCGCTCCGTTCACCATGCAGCCCACGTTGCCGTCAAGTTTCACGAAGTTGAGGTTGAATTTTCCGGCTTCCACTTCAGTAGGGTCTTCCTCTGTGGTGTCGCGCATTTCGGCATAAACAGGATGGCGGTAAAGCGCGTTATCATCCAATTGTATTTTGGCGTCCACCGCGATAATCTTATCATCGGATGTTTTGAGTGTGGGGTTGATTTCTATGAGCGAAGCGTCAGCGCTGACATACGCTTTGTAGAGCCGCTGAATGAAATTCACAAACTCTTTAAACGCGTGGCCGGAGAGTCCCAGGTTAAACGCGATTTTTCTTGCCTGGTAGGGACGCAATCCAATGGAGGGTTCCACCAACTCCTTGAATAATAAATGAGGTGTTTTCTCCGCCACTTCTTCAATATCCATCCCACCCTCGGTGGAATAGATAATGACATTCTTACTGTTGTCTCTATCTAACAGAATGCTCACATAAAATTCCAAATGTTTGCTTTCGCCCGGGTAATACACATCCTGCGCCACTAATATTTTATTTACCAGTTTGCCCTGCGGTCCCGTTTGAGGCGTTATCAATTGCATCCCCAAAATAGCGGAGGCTTTTTCCTTTAATTCATCTATGTTTTTGGCAAGTTTCACCCCACCTCCTTTGCCTCTTCCGCCCGCGTGTATTTGCGCTTTCACCACCCAAAACTGAGTGCCCGTTTCTTTTTGCAATTGCTGAGCAGCTTCCACCGCTGCTTCCACTTTATCCACCGCAATGCCTTTTTGAGTTGGAACCCCGTGTTCACTCAAAATCTGTTTTGCCTGATATTCATGTAAATTCATAATTCGATTATTTTTTTGAGCGGCTAAAATAGGAAAATAGATGGAAGTGGGTTTGCCCTTAAAATGTTTGGGTGTAGGATAAATTGCAAAGTTGTCATGGTGAGTCCTGAGAATCGGGAAACCATGCGGGGTGGCAATCGCTGCCCTTCGACTCCGCTCAGGGTGACCCCACGCGCAACATAAAACCGGTGCAATTTGTCCTCGACAATTTATCACCATCAATCGGTATGCTCACAGCCGGATTCATTTTATTACTTTTGCCCGCTTATTTAAAAATGTTATTTCAGTTACTATTCAATTTTTACATTTTCATTCAATCAATGTCATTCAATGGATGCCGTTCATCTTCATTTAATTTTTAATCATCTTCCGGTTTTTGGTTCAATCCTGGGCGCTATCGTATTAGCGCAGGGAATCTGGACTAAGAATCATCAAACAAATCTGGCTGCCTATTCGCTGATGGTGATTTCTTCTTTCGGAGCAATCATTGCTTATGTTTCAGGTGAGGGCGCTGAAGAAGCCGTTGAAAATATTCAAGGGATTTCGGAAGTCATGATTGAACTGCATGAAGATTTCGCGATTTACGCGTTGGTTTCTTTTATCATCCTTGGAATTGCTTCACTCGCTGGCGCTTACTTTTCATTAAAAAATTCACGTTTCAGCGGAACTTTCGCCATGCTGATTCTGCTGTTGTCGCTGGTCAGTTTTGGCTTTGCAGTGAGAACCGGATTTTTAGGCGGACAAATCCGGCATACTGAAATCAGCAATGAACCTCCCGCGAAAATCAAACCGCAAAAAGATAAGCATGACGATTGAATGTATTTGATTTCTTATACCGAGAGTAGTCGAATTTTAGAAAAAAAAAGAGACGTACTCTCGGTTAATGCCGAATGTTTTACCGTTTCGTTATTGGAAAACCAGAGTTGTTTCGGCATAAAAAAGCGGAAGTCGGTAGCTTTCATCTGCTACCGGCTTCCGGGCAGTTGTCCTGCTCTGCCCTTCAAGGTTGATAACTTTTTTAAAATTTATATCCGACACCGAAAAGAATTCCCAAATCTTTGTTCTTGAGATTGACATCTTCTTCTCCGATACTTAGCGCGCCTAATCCATAGCGGAAATCCGTGGTAAGAAACAAATGATTTAATTCAATATCCAATCCGAAACCAAACACACCGCCCAAATCATAATTTCTCAGTTCTACTTCCCTGATGAAGGTGCCGATGTCAAAAGCATTGACTGAGTATTCACTCTTGAATACATAAGAAAACTGAGGTCCCGCGTAGATGTGCGGAAAAAATGTTTCCTGAATCGGCAGTCTTAATTTGAATAACACCGGCACATTAAAAGAGCCGATTTTGACATCTTCCCTGAAATTGAAAACCCGGTTTTCATTCACCGCACCTCTTTGCTGAAACAGGAATTCGGGCTGTATGGAAAAATAATTCACCGGGCTGACATTCAGAAACAAACCGCCCGCCACTCCTTTTCTGAAGGTGAGCCTTCCTGCATCATCACCCCTGAATCCGTTGAAGGTGCCTCCGACTTTCGGACCTATTGTCACCGATGTTTGCGCATTGAGTTCTTGCCGCGTTCCAGTAATTGCCAGAAGTATGACAGCAAGTAAAATTGTTGAACAGAATCTTGTTGTTTTCATGGCTTTTATTTTTTAGGGTTAAAAAATAGTTTGCGGCATATCAATTCCGCGCCTGTACTTTTTCATTCAGGATTTTTTTAAGGGACAGGGATAATTTTTTTGCCGGCATGTAATGCTTATCCACGTAGTCATAAATACCTTTCTTAAACAGTTCGGAGGTGACTGTTACATTGTGTTGCCCGGACACTACGATGACTTTGCAATCTTTACATTCCTTTTTGACCTGATTCAGCAAATCAAAGCCGGTGTAAGGAAATTCATCATACGAGTCAAGATAATAATCCAGCACCATCACATCCGTTTCGGCATCAAGATGGTCAATGCAGTCTTTGCCTGATTTGAATGAGCGGATGTGGAAGTTTATATCCGGGTAGTTTTCATCATTACACAAACTTTTCACATACTTGGTCAACACTTCATTGAAGTAGGGGTCATCTTCTACGATGATTATCCCGAAATTTCTTTTTTGCGCCATAACTGTGATTTTTTTTAGCGCAAAGAATTCAATGGCTGTGCCAACCCTGAGAATTGTTTCTTACAGGTAAGAGAAGGGTTTTAAAGGCTGAATTAAATTCATTTTGAGAAAATAATTTTTCAAAATGAAAAAATCAATAAGTAAATCTGTTAAGATAATATCCGCAATTTGAAGCCTGCATGAGCAGATATTAGACTTTTGATATTAGATGGCTTATTTGTATTGTCCTATTACGACAGACTTATTTTCTGATTGTAAAAAAACAGTTGGCAGGGTCATTGAAAAAATTGAAATGAACAATATCAAACAAACAATGTCAAATGAACAAGTAAATCCAAACCGGAGCAGTTATTCTCTCGCTTTAAATGATGACGAGATCAAGAAGCCAAGGTAAAAAAGACTTTATATATAAATTGCCTCCCGAACTGTAATATTACTTTCATCAATTTTACTTACTATCCTTTTTGCATTTTAAAACCACAAAATCCTTGTTCGTATTATCAATGATCATTTGACATTGATTGTTAGGCATTGAACATTTTGACATTGTTTTATTTTTATTTTCTAAACGCCTGTTAGCTCCGGTTATCCGGAGGCTGAGCCGCCTTTGGAGATTTAGTTGGTTATTCAACAGGATTAAATATTCTGTCAAAATTTGTCAGAATTTGAAAGGTTAGACACTAACAGGATAACAGATTTTTTGCCGGGAAATCGAATACAGTTCGAACACCTTCTCCATCGGAGAAGGGCGGGATGAGGCTTGCCTCCTTATGCTTCATTCAGGGATTTGAGCATCCTGTAAATGGTGGATTGACCGATGTCTAATTTTTCAGCAACCAACTTGACGTTGTTGTCATATTTACTCAGGTATGATTTTATCAGCCGCTCTTCAAATTGTTTTAAAGTAAGTTCCCTGCCGTCTTCCTTTTCCAGGGAAGCGCTTTCGTCCGCCCCGAAAAAAATATCACCCGTGTCAATTTCATTGGTGGCGGACATGACAGCCGCCAGTTCAATCACCGATTTCAGTTCCCGCACATTGCCCGGATAGGAATATAACATCAGTTTTTGTTGGGCATCAGAGGTAATGGATTTTTCCGGTAGGTTGTTGCTTTTGCAAAAATTGGTGAGAAAATATTTGGCGAGCAGCAGGATGTCATTTCCGCGCTCTTTCAGCGGAGGCAGGGCGATGGTCAGCCCATAGAGCCTGAAGTAAAGGTCTTCTCTGAACTTTCCGTTCTTCACTTCTTCCATCAGGTTTTTATGAGTAGCCACGATAATGCGGCAATCGGTTTTCACGGTTTCATTGCTGCCCACGCGGCTGATTTCTTTTTCCTGCAAAGCCCTCAGCAATTTCGATTGGATGGCGATGCCCATTTCACCGATTTCATCCAGAAACAATGTTCCTTTATCCGCCTCTTCAAACTTTCCGGTTCTGCGGGTTGCCGCACCGGTAAACGAGCCTTTTTCATGACCAAACAATTCGCTTTCCACCAATTCGCCCGGGATGGCTGCCACGTTGATAGCGACAAACGATTGATTTTTTCGCGGTGAATTATAATGAATCGCTTTAGCGACCATTTCCTTGCCGGTGCCGGTATCTCCGGTGATGGTCACATTGATATTCGCGCTTGCCGCTTTTTCCAGCAACTGGAACACTTTCTCCATCGCTGGGCTGCTGCCGATGAGTGAGTTTTGAAACTCATATTTTTTTGAAACTTCTTTTTTCAGCACTGAAATTTCCGTTTTCAGATTTTGCTGATTGCGGATGTTGCGCACGGTATTCAAGAGGCGGTCGCGGATTTCTTCCTGCTTCACAATATAATCGTAAGCGCCATCTTTCAGCAATGAGACAGCGGTTTCGATATTCTCCTGTTCGGAAATAATGATGACTTCAATGTCGGGGTTGAAATTTTTAATTTTCTTTAAAAGCGATTCACCATCAGCGTCAGGCAGCCTGAAGTCAAGCGTGACAATGTCCGGCTGTTTATCCAAGTTTTGCAAAAACTCTTTGCCGCTGGAAAATTTGACCACCTCATCGTCAGGATTGAGTTTCAGCGTGTATTCCAGCATTTTGCCATACCATTCATCATCTTCTACAATAAATATTTTCAGCGGGTTGGATTTCATGCGGATAGATTTTGAGATAAAAATAAATAGTTTAGAGTGCAAAGTTTAATGTCTAACCTTAAATCCGCAAAGACCTTATAGGTTTTTGAAACCTATAAGGTCTTAAAAAAAGCGCAATACTTGCTCACTTAAATAAGTGATGTTTATATGGTTTGATTGCGGATTTGAGGTCTAAAGTTAAAAGTACAATGCCGGACTCGTTCCGGCATCCCCTTGGGAATGTACTCTCCACGCTTTAGACCACAGTCCACGGTCAACAGTCTGACGGTACTCGCGAAGCTCCCTTGTCCCTTTCTTGCCATCCTTAGACATGCTTTAGATGACGACTTCTATCTTCGCTCTTCCTGCTGCAATTCAATAGGATTGAATCACATTTAGTTGATAATTTTAAATTTAATCAACACTTAAATTCCCTGTTATGGAACAAAAAATCATCGAGCATTCAT
>JBGTCY010000007.1:0-29113 GCA_041748615.1 Chitinophagales bacterium | reverse complement strand
CTTTCTGTTAAATAATTGTATTAGCTGCCTGAACCTTCCGCTTTTTGCCGTCTGCTACCACCATTTCAACCGGGGTACAAATTGTCCCCCAGTTGGAATTTAGCTGTTCGTTCCGCTTCTTCATCTTTTTGATGTAGCCCTTAACATCTACTGTATCTGAAAGTGCCTGGACTACATCCTGAACGGAGAAATACCATTTCTGCTCTATTTCATTCCAAACAGAACGGATTTGTTTACTCTCGAAAAGTTTGATGTTACTCACATGGCAAACTTATAAATCTCCAAAGAATTTTTTCATAAATGCTACCCTTACTGGACTTTATAAGAGTACCGTTAGAATGGATGTAAAATCCTGTTTAAATCTTTATCCGGTACTGCACCGTGAAATTCAATGGGGGGTCCATGCGGGCGATGCGCACCGCTGACTCACGGTTGAGAACATTATTTACAATGAAAGATAAAGTGCCATAATTATTCATGTCATACGAAGCGCGTAAATTCCAGAAAATGTCGCCACTCACTTTGCGTTCCAGCGCTTTGTCCCTGAATTCATTCACACCAGGAATAAATACCGCGAACACTTCTTCGATTTTTTCCATGAAACTGTAATACTGAAACTGTGTCCCAAATGTAAATCGCTTCAGGTCAATCTCGATATCCGCTTTTAATTGGTGGCGGTAGCGGTAAGGCAGCAATCCCTGCAGCAAATTATCATCCATGTAAACAGTACTCCTGAACATGTTTCCGAGATAATTCCAGGCATTGCGAAGAGTAGTATCTCCTTCAGCGCCTATTTCCGCGGGGTAGGTATAGGTATAGCCGCCTTGCAGGCGCATCGGAATACTTCCTAATTTTCCTTCACCGGTGTAAGAAAATTCAAATCCCGCGATTCGGGCACGGCTCACATTTTGAGATCTGAAACCGATATAATCCAAAATTGAAGAGCCGGGAGGGATGGGAGTGGGGGCGTACAAACCGAATTGAAACTCCACTAAATCCCAATATTCCATCCAGAAAAAAGCGAGGTCCACATATCCAAGCCACTCGCTGATTTTAACAGTTTGCTTAACGCCCAACTCGCTCGTGAATCCATATTCCGGTTTTAAATCGGGATTGGGAAACACGGAAATGATGTCCACGCGTTCAGAAACAAATCGCTCGGCAATGCTCGGAAAACGATAGCCTTGCCCGATGTTGTAGCGCAGGAAAGTGCGTTTGCCCGCCTGATAGTTCAAGCCGAAATGACCGATGGGATTTGAATAGCCAACTTCTTCATTGAGCCGGAACATCTCCCATCTGCCGCCTAACACGGGATTGAACCTTCCGAATTTTTTATCAAGCTGCGCGAATAATGCCGTGATGCTGCCCGTGTTGTGACCGAATGAGCGGTCCTGTATTGTTAAATACTGGGCATTCGCTCCTGCCGTGAAGTTATAACCGCGCTGAAATTTCCGCTGATACTGGTATTCCGCCATGACTAAATTTCCGGTCGGGAAATTCACGGTAAATTGAGTGGCGTTGCGATAATAGCGTGTTTGCAAACTGTGTTTTCCTTCTTTTTTATCATAGTAACTCACCCACGGGTCAAAGGTCATGTTCTGTTTTCCGTAAATCGTGAGAGTCCCTCTGTGGTCATAATCATTACTGCCGAAAGGAACATATCCCCCATTATCCTGGTCTTTCCAGAAAAAGAAATCACTCTCGCGGCTTTCCTGCAGGTTGATACTGATGCCGTAGGTGAGCCGGTCGCATTTTTCAGGACGGTGTCTGAATTTTCCCGTCATGCGAACAAATTGCTGGTCGTTCATGCGGACGAAACCACGGTCTTTCAGAAAAAATGCGCCTACGACAAAATCAAAACGGTCCACCTTTTTTTTGTAGGAAAAATTGCCCCCATAGCGTTGCGGCATCAGTAATTTAGGGTCATTATCAAGCGCGATGTTTTCTTCTGTTGGAGCCCCCCACCATTTCAATTCCCTGCGGGCGGGCGGAGCATAGCCCTGCCAGAAAACGGTCGCTTCGGTTTCAGGTTCTGATTTGGGCCAGGCGGTTCTGAAATTGATGACGCCATTCAATGCGGAAGCGCCATATAGAGCGGAGGAAGCGCCTTTAATCACTTCTATTTGTTCCATGATTTCCATCGGCACATAGTTCCAGCGGATGTCGCTGCGGTCGGGCGTCTGCATGGATAAGCCATCCACCATCATCAATACCCGTGTTCCAGCCCCATACGAATAGCTGCTGCCTCCGCGAATGGAAGCCTGGTTGTCAATCAGCGAAAGTCCGGAAATCCGGCTGAGTCCTTCCGCAACGATGACGTTGTTCGAATTTTTCATCACCTCCGGTCGCATCACTTCAATGGAAGTAACCTCTTCAGAAATCCTTCGCTCGTATTTGCTGCCGGTGACAACTACGATGTCCAACTCTTCTAATTTTTCAAATAAACCTACTTTCAATTCCGTGATTTGTCCTTCCGCAACTCTGACTTCGCGCGTGGCATTCTGATAGCCGATAAATGAAAAAGTTAAAAAATAGCGCCCCGGTTCCAATTCAAGTTTGAAATTACCGTCAAGGTCAGTTGTGGTACCTTTTTCATTTCGCACTTCCGCATTCACTCCGGGCAATGCTTCTTTTGTTTTTGAGTCAAACACCTGACCGGAAACCGTTCCATTTTGTGCGAAAAGATTTGAGGCAGTGACAGTAATAAAAAGCAGCAGTACAATTGCAATTCTCATCTCACTAATTTTTTTTTAAAAAGCGAAAATAACTTAATGATTAATTAATAATCATGATGAATGTCAAGATGTAGAAACGCAACTGAATAAAGTGTTCTAATTATTGTACTATCAGGCAGAAATGAGGATGGTTAACTTTGGAAAGAGAATTAGGATTCAGATTTTAGAAGTTAGATTTTAGATTTGTTGGACGATTAAATCCGGTAGTACATTGAAGTTTAAACTGTGGGACTGTCGTCTGGGGAACTATGGACAAGGACTATCAACTATGGACTTTCGACCGTGGACTGTCGTCAGTGGACCGTGGACTTTTTTTTTAAAAAATATTGACACCCAAACATCTCATCAATAAAAATTAAACACACAAACAAATGCAATTTCAGGGAACAGAAAACTATATCGCCACGCGCGAATTACAGATTGCCGTGAATGCCGCGATTCATTTACAAAAACCGTTGTTGGTAAAAGGCGAGCCGGGAACAGGCAAGACACTGCTCGCGCACGAAGTAGCGAAAGCGCTGAATAAAAAAATCATCACCTGGCATGTCAAATCCACTACCACCGCGCAGCAGGGTTTGTATGAATATGATGCCGTTTCGCGTTTGCGCGACTCACAGTTGGGAAGAGATGGCGTTGAAAACATCGCTAATTACATCAAGAAAGGAAAATTGTGGGAGTCCTTCGACACGGATGAATCGGTGGTTTTGCTGATTGATGAAGTTGACAAAGCCGACATTGAGTTTCCGAATGATTTGCTGCTGGAGTTGGACAAAATGGAGTTTTACTGTTACGAACTCCAAAAAAATATTTCCGCTAAAAACCGCCCCATCGTTTTCATCACTTCCAACAATGAAAAGGAACTGCCAGACCCGTTTCTGCGCAGATGTATTTTTCATTACATCCGCTTTCCGGAGAAGGCTACGATGCACGAAATTGTAGAGGTGCATTTTCCCGGATTGCGCAGAAAATTGGTAGCCAACGCGATGAAAATATTTTATGATCTGCGCGACATTCGCGGGCTGAAAAAGAAACCCACCACCAGCGAACTGCTCGACTGGCTGAAACTTTTATTGATGGATGAAGTGGACGAGCGCGAAATGGATAACGCTGACCTGCGCACCTATCTGCCGCCACATGCCGGAGCATTGTTAAAAAACGAACATGATTTGGAGTTGCTGCTGAATTTAGGGAAGTTGTATAGATGAGTGAGGATTTACGATTTCTTAAATTTCCTAACTTCGAAATAACCCATCAAAAAAATGAGAACAATTCAGATTTCCGTCAGCGATAATGATTATAAGCAGTATTTCAGCAAGCAAAGTAAAATCTCTTTTAAAGACTTGCGGGAAAATATTCTATCTGTTACTTTTCAGCAGAGTATTGACAAGTCTGTACAACTTGCGAAAAAAAGCGGCTTATCAAAACTGACGATGAAAGAGATTAATGCTGAAATAGAAAAGGCAAGGAAACGTGCATAGCATTGTTTTAGACACGAATATCCTTATCTCTGCTATTCTCAGAAAAGGCTTTCCTTATAAAATTCTGCACGGTTTGGTAGCCCCCAATAAAGTACGGTTGCTGATTTCATCAGAAATCTTAAATGAATATGAAGCGGTGATAGCTTACACTCGTTTTTCCAAATACAAAGACTTTGCCGCAAGTGCGAAGGATGTTCTCAGACACGTAAAGCGGGTTGCAATTTCACATAAGCCTTCCATAAAATTGGAAGTGATAAAAGATGCTGACGACAATAAATTTCTTGAACTTGCTGTGAGCGCGGGCGCTGACTTCCTGATAACCGGCAACAGTAAGGATTTTACTTTTTCAGAATTTAGAGGTGTCAGGATTATTTCTCCTGGCGAGTATTACAGGGAATACTGGAATAATTAGTTGGATTTCTTTCTCCATGGACTTGTATTACATTGTGTTCCTAAAATAACTGATGCACCTGCAGACATCGAAGAGAATTCATAATCAACCGTAAGTTCATAATTCTCATTCAATACTCCTCTATTAAAAAGCCCAATTCTATATTCTGCATATGAGCCCGAAAACATTGGTGCAACAGTTTTACTAAATCGCGAACCTTTTAATACTTTTATACGTCCTCCGGAAAGAGCTATACCTATTACATTAACTTCTCTCTTAGGGCGCACTATTTCATACTGTTCATAATTTCCATTTATTGGTGCTGGAAAATTCTCATTTGGAACAGCCTCAATGTTTTCATTAGATGAATTAATACCTTGAAGTAACTCTTGTAATTTTTGTTTTCCAAGTTTTATCAAAGTTTCTTGGTCAATTTCTAGTTCAATTTTTGTTTTCATAGTTCTTAAGATTTATTTTACAGATAAAAGAACTTATTTAGAACTTACAAAACTTATTTACTAACATTTTGCTTACTAACTAAATATTGCTTAGTGTTACTTTTACTTTTGATTATTTATAACCATGTTCCTCGACTTTTTCTTCCTCCTCAAAAAAAACGGCATCCCCGTCAGCATGCACGAGTACCTCACGCTGCTCGAAGCGCTCGATGAAGACTTGGCGAACATGAGCGTGGACGACTTCTACTGCCTCAGCCGCAGCATTTTCATCAAGCACGAAAGCCATCTCGATAAATTCGACCAACTGTTCGGAGAATATTTCAGAAACGCGGAAAAAAAATCAGGCACAACCCTCGGAGCAATTCCCGAAGAGTGGCTGCGCAAAAACTTAGAGCGTTTCCTCTCAGAAGAAGAAAAAAAACTCATTCAGTCAATGGGCGGTTTGGACAAGCTCATGGAGCGTTTCAAACAACTGATGGAAGAGCAGAAAAAGCGGCACGAGGGCGGCAACAAGTGGATAGGCACGGGCGGCACCTCGCCTTTTGGCGCTAACGGCTACAACCCCGAAGGCTTCCGCATCGGGCAGGACGGCAGCCGCAACCGCAGCGCGGTGAAGGTGTGGGACCAGCGCCAGTTCGCCAACCTCAGCGATGATGAAGAACTCGATGTGCGCAACCTCAAGCTCGCCCTCAAGCGCCTGCGCGTCTTCACCCGCGAAGGCGCTGAAGAAGAACTCGATATTGACGACACCATCCAGCGCACCTGCAAAAATGCCGGGATGCTCGACATCAAGATGGTGCCCTCCGAGCGCAACCGCGTCAAGGTGCTCCTCTTCTTCGACATTGGCGGCTCGATGGACGACCACATCGAAACCTGCGCGAAAATGTTCACCGCTGCCCGCCACGAATTCCGGCATCTCGAATATTTTTATTTTCACAACTGCATTTACGAAAGCGTGTGGAAAGACAACCGTAGGCGCAGCGAGCGCATCCCCACGTTCGAGGTGCTCCACAAATACAACCGCGACTACAAAGTCATTATCGTGGGCGATGCCGCCATGTCGCCTTTCGAAATCACGCATTCGGGCGGCAGCGTGGAGCATCACAATGACGAGCCGGGCATCGTCTGGCTGCAACGGCTCAAAGAAAACTACCCCTTCCTCGCCTGGCTCAATCCCAACCCCGAACACGGCTGGGACTACTTCGCCTCCACCAAAATCATCCGCGAATGGACGGAAAACCGCATGTTCCCCCTCACCGTCAACGGCATCACCGAGTGCATGAAAAGCCTCAAAGACAAAAAAAGGAAATATCAGACGGCACGGGAGAAAAATATTTAAGTCGAGGGACGAGGGCTCCTTTCTAAGAAGGGTTTAAAGGCAATCATACGATTTGATGATTTTACAAACTTTTTTTACGAGATGCAGTAAGTGGAAACTTTCCCGCGTTCATCATCCCCGTCACTTAGAATGGATTTGAAGAATTAAATATCACCGTGTTAAGAGAACGGAAGAATGCGAACTCTTGATTTATTTTCATCAATGGTAACATAGCGCCTTAATTCAGCATATTTTCATACTGTCGTAAAATTGGAACTAAACGCTTTTTCAAACTCTTGGGCATGACATCCTGCACACGTGCTTGAATAATGCTGGGTCCTTCAGCTTTTGTGCTTGCCAATATTGCCCCGAAGTCAAGGTCATGGGTGAAAACAATATACTCATGCGTACGCGCCCATTCCACTATTTGATGGTCAGGAGATTTAGGGTTTCCGACCGATGACCAGTGAATCGCTTCCCAACCTTCCTGTTTGAGCGTTTTCACCCATTCCGGGGAAAGGTTCATATCAATCAATATCTTCATTACGCGGCAAAAGGCACTTCCATTTCTTCAGAGCGCCAGGCGGCATAGGCGAGCGCCTCGCTAATGTCTTCCTTTTCGAGATATGGATAGGATTTCAGGATTTGTTTCACTGTGTACCCGGAAGCCACCAGCCCTACGATTGTTCCTGCGGTTACCCTCATGCCGCGGATACAAGGCTTTCCACCCATCACATTTGGGTCAAATGTTATCCGTTTAAGTTTTTTCATGGCTAATGTTTGAGCGTACAGTTAAACTAAATTAAACATCTTTTGGCTTAAACATGAAGGTGTTGCTTCAGTAAAATAGATATTTCGTAGAGTTGAATAATTAGTATTAAATCTATTATATTTATATATGCAAAATATATCCCGGTAAATTCAAGCGTAAAAGTTTAACTATGATTTCGGTTATGCTCCACACAGGTTAACTCGAAAAACGAATATCCCCCATGCCCCCCATCTTCATCTTCAAAAAATTCCCCGACCTCACGCTCGATGAATTATATGCTTTGCTCGAATTGCGGCAGCTCGTGTTTGTCACTGAACAAAAATGTGCCTACACTGATGCCGATTACAAAGACCAAAATGCCTGGCACCTGCTAGGCTATGACGGGGAAAAATTAGCGGTGTACGCGCGCATCACTTTTCCGGGCGTTCGCTATGAAGAAATCTCCATCGGCAGGGTAGTCAGCGCACCGGAATACAGGCGAACAGGGTGGGGGAGAGCGGTGATGAAAATGGCTTTGGAAAATATCGAAACCATGCACGGCAAAGTACCGGTCAGGATTTCCGCACAGACTTACCTGATGAAGTTTTATCAATCGTTCGGATTTGAAATCGTGAGCGAAGAATATATGGAAGACGGACTGCCGCACCGGGAGATGCTGAGGCGGGGATAATACTATCCTCTGAATTATTAATTCTAAAGTCGTTTTTTTAATTGAAAATTAGATGGAAGTATTTCTTGTAAAAAGGCTTTAGCTAAATACTCGTTAATACAACTTACTCGAATCAGGTAAACACACAGTTGCGCACTCACAATGCGCTTTGTCAAGGCAGGTACAGTTCGCAATTAATAAAAATTGACTTTTTTGAAATAATAAACAATCTTATTGTCAAAATAGAAAACTATGAGACACATTAACTTGAAAGTAGCGCGGAATTTATCTATGATGCAGTTAATTGCAATGATGTTTATTGCCAGCATGGTGAGTTGTTCACAAGGCAAACAAAAACTGATTGAACCTTCCGAGCCAATAGTTCATCTTGAATGTTCGCAGTTGAAATAATCAATTATTTCTGTAAGATTCATCAACAAATCCTTTTCCATCCGCATATCCAATGAAATCCCTATGTAGGCAAAGCATAGGCATCTTCTCAGAATCCTTTGGGGGACATGTATTTTTTATATTTTTTCAAGTGAGCGACTTCCTGACTTTTTGTACAGCCGCGAATTGATGAGTACAAGACTAACGCACAGTTGTATGAACTCAAACTTGTGCTACACGGTTTCCTTTCAAGCTCTGAAGGGCGTAATATCATAGCGTGTAATAAATATTCAGGTTAGCATTTTTGCTAAGAACCTATCATCCGTGCATCTACCCGGATTAGAGGTTTACATTAACTTTTCATTATTTAAAAAATTTGTGCTTCACGGGTAAGTTTCAGAAGCTATTTTAGTAACTTAAAATTCCATTTACCATGAACTCCACAATCATCCTCCTTCTCAGCATTTTATTTTTCGAATGCTCCTCCCTGCTTGCGCAGCAGGTAACGAGAGGACCTTATCTTCAACTTGGTACACCCAATAGCATGGTGATTCGCTGGCGGACAGACGTGGCGGAAATCGGAAAAATCCGCTATGGTACAGCGTTGAATAACCTCATGCAGGAAGTGAACGGCAGCAACGCCACCACCGAGCACGAACTGAAGATTACCGGCTTGCAGCCCGCCACCATTTATTATTATGAAATTGCGACTGCTTCAAACATTCTCATTGCTGCCGAGACAGAAATGTATTTCAAAACATCCCCCTTGCCGGGAACCATAGCGCCTTACCAATTTTGGGTGATTGGCGATTTCGGTGACGGCAGCCCGGGACAGTTGTCCGTGCGTGAGTCTTACAAAACTTACACACCCTCTACCCATACCGATGCTTGGATTTGGCTGGGCGACAATGCCTACGGCAGCGGCACTCAACAGCAATATCAGGATTATGTGTTTGATATTTATCCTGAACTCTTAAAAAAAATGGTGGCGTGGCCCTGCCCCGGCAACCATGACTACGGCAGTATTGACCTGTTGGGTAACGGTCCTTATTTCGACATTTTTACTTTGCCGACAAACGGGGAAGCAGGTGGCTTAGCCAGCGGAACAGAAGGTTACTATTCTTTTGATTACGGCAACGTGCATTTCATTTCTTTAAATTCCGAAAACCTGTTGTGGACGGCATTGCCAAACAATGACATGACCAATTGGTTGAAAAACGACCTTGAGCAAAATGACAAAGATTGGGTGATTGCCTACTGGCATCAGCCGCCTTACTCGAAAGGCTCGCATGATTCCGATGGCGCGCTCAGCCGCATGGAACTGATGCGATCGAACATCAACCCCGTGCTGGAACAATACGGAGTGGACCTCGTGCTTTGCGGACACAGCCATAACTACGAACGCTCTTACATGCTGCACGGACACTACGGGCGCTCCAACACCCTCGCCGCGGAAATGATTGTGGATTCAACCAGTCCTTACACGAAATATCTTGATGGTCCTGAACCAAATAAAGGAACTGTCTATAATGTAGTCGGTTGCTCAGGGAAATTAAGCAGTTCGGGAACGCTTGACCATCCGGTGATGACGATTTGCACCAAGCAATATCACGGCTCTTTGGTATTAAATATCGAAGGAAAAAACCTTCATGCAAAATTCCTGACTTCACAGGGAAACATTGAAGATGAATATGTGATTGAAAAAAAATCTTCGGTTTCAACAAACATTGAAAAAGCGAACGAGCCTGTCAATGCGTTGTACATTAAACCGCAACCGGTGCGCGAACAATTTGAAGTCACATTTTCTCTCGCCAAATCCATCCCGCAGGCTAAACTCGCTTTGTATGATTTAAGCGGAAAAGAAGTGAAAGTATATTACACCGGACAACTTCACCCCGGTGAAAGAAAAAATTTCTCAACAAGCGATGTAGCTACTGGTTTGTATGTGTTGCAAATGAGTGCTGGCGGAGAAATCAGTTCTGTGAGGATGCAGGTGGTTAAATAAAGCGATTTATTTCAATCAAACGTCATTGAACCCCGGATACTTCAAATCCAAAGTCTTCAATTTTTCGACAATTGTTTTCGCGATGATATATTCCTTGTACCAGTTCTGTTCGGAAGGTACAATCGTCCACGGAATATCAGGGCTGCAGTTTTTAATAACATCCTGGTAGGCTTTCATATATTCATCCCATCGTTCGCTTTCTTTGATATCATTCGCATTGTATTTCCATTTTTTCCGCGGGTCTGAAATACGTTCTTTCAAACGCTTTAATTGTTCTTTTTTGGAAACATGCAAATAGAATTTCAGAATCTGCGTGTCATTTTCCATCAATAATTTTTCAAATTGATTGATATAATCAAAACGCCTTTTCACCCTGTCTTCATCAATCCATCGGTGTACGCGCTGAATCAACACATCTTCATAATGAGAGCGGTTGAAAATCTGAATCATGCCCTTCTCCGGGACATGACGATGAACGCGCCACAAAAAATCATGCTTCATCTCGATTTCCGTAGGTTTTTTATACGCCACCACGCGGCAGCCGAGCGGGTTCACCGCGCTGAACACTTCCTTTATTGCACCATCTTTTCCCGAAGCGTCCATCCCTTGCAAAACAATCAGCAGGCTGTATTTTCCCTGCGCGTAAAGCATATTCTGCAACTCGCTCATCTGAGTAATATAAGTGTCGGTTAATTCCTTCACTTCATTTTTTTTAAGGTGCTCCGGTGCGCGCGTGGATATTTTCTGGATGGCTTTCATTTTTTAAATATAATGAGTTTTAGGCGTTCCTTAAAATTGAAATATCCACTGAACATCATGCCCCGTTTACATCAATTTTCCCGAAGCGTGAAATGTGTATTTTTGGCAATCTAATTTTTCTCATGCTCAATATTCAGGAAGAAATAGGCTTTAAATATGTGGAAACCGGCAACGGTGATGTGTTGTTGTTGCTGCATGGGTTGTTTGGAGCGTTGAGTAATTTCAAGGAGGTGATTGACCAATTTTCCAAAAAAATGAAAGTGTGCATTCCGCTGCTGCCGCTCTATACACTGCCTGCCGAAGAAACAACTGTGGAAGGATTGCTTGAATACATCCGGGAATTTATAGAGTACAAAAAATTTGATTCAATTATTTTGCTTGGCAATTCGCTCGGGGGGCACATCGCCCTACTGTATGCTTTGCGTTATCCGCAAAAAGTGCGCTCCATTGTGCTCACCGGCAGTTCCGGGCTGTTTGAAAATTCGCTGGGCGACAGCTACCCCAAAAAAAGCGATTACGATTTTGTGAAGCAAAAAATTGAATACACGTTTTATGACCCGCAGGTTGCAACCAAAGAATTGGTGGATGAAGTCTATGACATTATTAATAACCGCGAAAAAGCATTGAGAATCCTTTACCTTGCCAAATCGGCTTTGCGAAACAATTTGAGGGAACAACTGTATAATATTAAAAAACCTGTCATGTTGATTTGGGGAAAAGACGATAAAATCACACCGCCATTTGTCGCGGAAGAATTCAAACAATTACTGCCGGATGTGGAGTTGACTTACATTGACAAATGCGGACACGCAGCCATGATGGAACGCTCGTTGGAATTTAATTTGATTTTGGAGCGTTTTTTGAACAACTTAACTAAAAACCAATAAATGACCGCGAAAGAACTTATATCACCGCTAATCCCTCCCCTCAAATTATCCGACACGGGCGACAAAGCTCTCATTTGGATGCACGAATTCAGCGTTGCCTATCTGCCGGTGGTCAGCAAAGGAAAGTTTCACGGCTTGCTCAACGAAGAAGATGTGATGGATTTGGATGACCCTTCAGAGCCGATTGAAAATTATGATTTGAAATTGCCCAAGCCGTTTGTCAATGAAAATGTTCATATTTATGATGTGGTGAAACTTGCCGCTGAAATGAAACTCACTCTCATTCCGGTCGTGGATAAACAAGAAAACTATCTTGGAGTGATTACGCAGGAAAGTCTCGTGAGCAGTTTCGCAAAAATGAGTTCCATTACCGAAAACGGCAGCTTGATTGTACTCGAATTGAATAAAACCGATTACTCACTAGCTTCCATTTCACGCATTGTGGAAGAAAATAATGCCTCTGTGCTCAGCGCTTACATCTCCACGCATCATAACTCAACTAAAATCGAAGTCACCATCAAAATCAATACGTTTGACATCAAGCAAATGGTCGCTTCATTTGAAAGATACAACTACACGGTGGTCGGCACCTACCAGGAAAATGAATACTACGAAGACCTCAAAGACCGCTTCAACTCATTGATGAGTTACCTGAATATATAATTTCAGAAAGTTGCCATTCTTAATTGCCTTATTTCCTTAATGGTTAATTTTTTTAAAACATTAAGAAGTTAAGAATGCATTAAGAAAATCCACTGTTGTCTGTCGTCCGTTGACTATCGTCTATCGTCTATCGACTATGGACTTTTTGCGCCTGCTCCGTACTTTTATGCCTTGCTTTGACTCGCAGCGTTGCGCGATGTGAGCGAATTACCTTCGGGCAAAAAACAACTTTATATTCATCATTACAACCCGTAGTATCTTCGCAGTAACGATGCAATCCTCTCAAGAAAATCTGTTCAATCCGCCTGATGATTTCAGGAAAATATTTTCATTGGGAGAAATCACCGGAAGCATTTCAAACCTCATCAGGAAAACATACACCGGCAGATATTGGGTAAAAGCGGAAATCGCCAAACTGAATTATTATCCGAAAAGCGGGCATTGCTATCCTGACCTCGTGGAAAAAAAAGAAGGGAAAGTGCTCGCGCAAATTCGCTCGGTAATTTGGGCGGGCGAATATCTGCGCATCACTAAAAACTTTCAGCAGGTAACGCGTGAATCGCTGAAAGAAGGCATGTTTGTGCTCATGCTGGTGAAAGTGGATTTTCACCCCGCACATGGCATTCAACTCAACATTTCAGAGATTGACCCTTCGTTCACATTGGGCGAAATGGCGGAAGAAAAACGCAGAACCATCGAACGCCTGAAAGCTGAAAATCTATTCATTAGCAACAAACAACTTTCGTTTCCGCTCGTGCCGAAACGACTCGCCATCATTTCAGTTGAAACCAGCAAGGGGTATCATGATTTCATGAACATTATCGGAAAGAATCAATACGGATTTCGCTTTGAAACGCGCCTGTTTCCCGCATTGCTGCAAGGCGACCACGCGGTGATTTCCCTGCGCGAGCAATTGGAAAAAATCAGGCAGCAAGCCGGAAACTTCGATGTCGCGCTCATCATCCGGGGTGGGGGTGGGGACATCGGGCTAAATTGCTATGACCATTACGAGTTGGCAAAAGATGTCGCTGTTTTTCCACTCCCGGTGATTACCGGCATCGGACATGCCACGAATGAAACGGTGACCGAAATGGTCGCTCATCAAAATAAAATCACACCCACCGACCTCGCTTATTTTCTGATTGGATATTTTCAAAATTTTTCTGACAGAATCATAACCGCGCAAAGAATTATAATCAAATCCGCTGAAGAAAAACTCAGGGATGAGAAGTCAGTTCTTGATCAACTCAGCCGACAGTTTAAATCCGCGAGTGAAAAACTAATTGAGAGAAACCGTTATCATCTTCGACTCGTTAGCAAGGATATTTCCGCTTATTCAAAATCGCTGGTTGAAAAACACAAAACATTTATTCAGGAAATCACTTCAGGCATCAAATATTTGCCGGTTCAACGCATTCAGCAAGAACAAAAGCGCTTGAAGGAAACGCTTCATTTATTTTCACTTCACGCATCGCAAGGATTGAAAAACGAAAACGGCAGATTGAACCTGCTTGAAATAAAAGTGTCGCTGTTAGAGCCGCGCAACGTGCTGAAGCGGGGCTACAGCATCACCTATCATGAAGGAAAAATCGTGCGAAATTCAGAGCGATTAAAAAAAGGTGATACAGTGGTCACACAATTTTACCAAGGACAAATTGAAAGCAATATTGAAAACATCCAAAATGAAAAATAAGATGCTATATACAGACGCCATCGCGGAACTTGAACAAATCGTTTCCGAAATTGAACGTGAAGATATTTCCGTTGACGAACTGGCGGAAAAGGTAAAACGCGCCTCCCTGCTCATTTCCATTTGTCGCGACAAACTCACCAATACTGAAGCCGAAGTGAATGAAGTGCTCAAAGATTTGAAATTTAAAAATGATGAGAGCGGGCAGGAAAGTTGAGTGCAAATTGCAATCACTATGCAATGTCAAACTCCGGAAATGACACAATAAATTCATTAGCTCTCCACCCCATCATCCATTACCGTTTCCTTCAGCAAATGAAAAACTATTTCAACCGCTCCAGAAAAGTTTCAGCCACTTGAATGTGGCTGTTGAGTTTAGCCGAAGGCATTTTTTCAACTAATCTTGCCATCATACTCATCCGCGGGTTTGAAGAAAAAACTTTTTTATTCACATGAACGAATCGCCAGTAAAGTCCGTCCCATATTTCACACCAATCGCCTCTTTTGTAATTGCTCATTTTCAGAATATAATTTGAACCGCAGATGTAGGGTTTGGTTGTGATGAGTCCACCGTCAGCATATTGGCTCATGCCGTAAACATTGGGAACCATCACCCAATCATATGCGTC
This sequence comes from Chitinophagales bacterium, assembly GCA_041748615.1. Lineage (GTDB taxonomy): Bacteria > Bacteroidota > Bacteroidia > Chitinophagales > CAIOSU01 > JBGTCY01. Next base: position 14,289 of record JBGTCY010000007.1, on the reverse strand, counting down.
AATAAAAAATTCCATAAACCAGCGATACACCTCATCGGGATGGATTTCACACAACAACATGAAACTACCCAACACCATCAGGCGCTCAATATGATGGCAATATGCAGAGCGGTGCAATTTTTTGATGCAATCATCAATCGGTTCAATTCCGGTCGTTCCTGTATAAAAAGCAACCGGCATTTTTCTTTCAAATCCCCAGAAATTATTTGTCCTTTCAAAAACACCTTCAAGCTCATAAACGCCCCGCATGAATTCACGCCATCCGATAATCTGTCGGAGGAATCCTTCCAAGCTGTTGAGCGGATATTTTTTTCTCTTGTGAAATTCGAGCGTTTTCCGAATGATTTCTTCCGGATTGAGTAAGCCGATATTCAACGCGGGTGTCAGCAAAGAATGAAACAAGATGGACTGTTCCCTGACAATGGCATCCTGATAGATACCATAATTTTCAAGCCGGTTTTCTAAAAAATCTTCCAAAACTTTAGTCGCATCTTCCGCTGAAATGGGATAGAAAAAATCTTTGTCATCACCCGGGTTTTTTGGGAAATGTTGCGCGACATATTCTTTTGCTTCTTTTACATAACTATTTTCATTGGGAAGAAAGGGTGGGGGAATCCGGATACCCGATGGCATCTTTTTTCTGTTTTCAGCATCATAACTCCACTTGCCACCCACAGGCTTTTTGTTCATCACAAGAATGTTCAGCCGCTTTCTTTGGCGTAGATAAAAATTCGCCATGACGTATTTTTTATCAGTTCCTAATAACAGCGCAAAATCTTTTTTCTCAGTCAGGAAATTAGGGGAAGGATATTGGATTAAGTGAATGTTAAATTGAACGGAAAAACATTTTAATCTTTTTTCCAGCAGATAATCGGTCGTTTCGGTATAATGCAATTGTCGAATACCCTGCTGATGCCACTTTTGTAATAAGTCACGTAAATCCTGAAATTCAATAAATTGATGGTAGTGTGTTTTAAATCCTTTTCGTTTCAGGTTATCCCGGTAGCGTTGCATGGATGCGCGATGCAGTACCAACTTTTGTTGATGAAAGGGATATTGAGTAAAATAAAGATGGTCTTCTATGAGATGAACCGTTCTTGATAAATCAACGCAGGGATTGTTCTCAAATAATTGATGCGGGAAAATGACGGTAATCGCATTGTTCATATAATTCCCATTGAAACAACTATCACAGAATTATGTTCAGGGGAATAATTGTTCGATGCTCGCTATCAAAAAAATAATGTGATTCATTTCACCATTGTCAGACGAATGTGGTCTGAAACATGCCGGTATTTAGTTTCATGTTTAAACTCCGTAAATCAGAAAAGGAACATTTCCAAAAAAAACACCCCCAAGGTGTCTAACATCTAAAGTCTAATATCTGACAGCAGAGATTCAGCCTTTTACGATTTTGAAATATTGTGAGGTTGAATGGTATTGAAGATGGAGCAGATAAACCCCTTGTTTATAATGAGCTGTATTTATCCGGTTAACGCCCGGAGTCAAAAATTCTTCAATCAATTTTTTCCCTGTGATGTCACTGATGTGAAGGGTAGCGTTTTTATCTGATTCAATGATGAGTATATCGGAAACAGGATTAGGATAATATTTTACCTGCTTTTCATTGATTGCCGGAAGATGAGTTGTTGCCGCACCGGTGAGTGAATGATTTTTAAAAAACAACCACATTTCATTGGAGGCGTGAATATCATAATTTGTGCTTCCGGTGATAAAGGCAGGGTAGGGGTTCGGCATTCCCGACCAGGTGTGTCCGCCATTCAGTATTTTATAATGTAAAACTTCTGTTGAGTTATTACAATTATCATAGCGAATACTTTCAACGGTGCTGTTATCATTAGTATTAATATCAGGAAAAGTTGAAACGGAAGGAGTGGAGTTGCATCCATTGTGATTGACCCAATAGTTTAACACATCATCAATGGACTTTGAACTGCTCATCGCGCTGCCGCCATAAGGAACAATCGGGTCGGCAGTTCCGTGGAGTTGAAAAACAGGAACCGCTCGTTGCGGATTACAATTATCATACGTCAGGGTGGTCATACTGCCGGTGACGGATGCAATGGCGGCAATGCGGTCGCTCAATTGGCAAGCTAATAAATAGCTGAAAAAACCACCATTGCTCATGCCGCAGGAATAAATCCGGTTTTCATCAATCTCCGGACAGTCGTTGCCGGTGCAATGCGAACCGGCAAGCACAAAGTCAATCATCGTTCCTGTAAAACCGAGGTCATCTTCTCCAACAGTGCTTCCGCCAAAACCTACGTTCCAGGTGTTGTTCAATCCCTGCGCGTAAATGACCGCGAAGCCGGCAGTATCAGCGATTTGGTTGAATTCAGAATAAGTTCTGATGGCGGTATTGGTTTCCGTCAATCCATGAAAAGCGAAAATCAGGGGGATTTTTTTGCCGGTACAATCATACGTTGCGCATGGAGAATGGAAAAAAAACGTACGCTGTTTTCCATCATACTGGAGATTGAAAGTGAAATCCTGCGCGAAGTTTTTTTCTGAAACGAAAAGCGAAATGATGATAAATGCAATCAGTTTTTTCATGTTCGGATATTTTAATACAGTAAATGTACAAAAATATCGCGACCGTTCAGCCGATGTGCTTTAAAGGGCGATTCTGATTTTTTTTAGCATCTTCTCATTTGGAGAAGGAGGGATGATGCAATCAAAAAGAGTGAATTTTTAGAGGTACGCTTAAAGCCGTTTATTGATTTCGTCCTGCAATTCGCGCTTCAGCTTTTGTTCTTTTTCCCGCGCGTTTTTCTTGAAGTTTTCAAATTCGAGTTGAACTTCCGCGAGGTTTTTTTGCGCTTCCACGGTCAGTACATTGCTGTTTTTAAATTTGTAAATAAAAAATAACAGGAGCGCGAGCAACAATCCCAAAATGCTCCACATCGTGGTTTTGTAAGCGCTTTTATGCATAGGCGCACCCAGAAAATCAATGCTGTTTTTCTCGTTGTTCACCGTGGAGAGGCTGTCATTCAAACTTTCAAGCCGAAAATTCAGATTTTTAATTTCCGTTTGTTGGGTTTTTACGGTTTCCTGTGTGGACTTCAATTCTTTTTGAACCGCTTTCATCGAGTCTGCCGCGCTTGCTCTCAGTTTTTCCAGCCATGCCTGGCGAACTACTTTATAATCCTGGTAGCGGTTTGATTTTTCAATGACATATTCAAACTGCTCATCGAGTGTGCCATTTTCTAATGGATTTTTTTCGGTTTCGCTTGTTTCGGTTTGTCCGAAAATAATCATATTCAGCGCCATGAATAACGCAATCAGGTAAACACGAGGGTGCATTTGAGAGGGATTTAAAATAGAAGAATGATTCAATATTTAGAAAAAAACCAAGTTAGATGTTTTATACTGACTTTAGCCTCAAGATGTTTTAAAAGATTTCAAATCCTTACCGCCAAAGTGTATGATATTTTAGAATATCAAAATAAGAGTGGAGCCAAATTCAGGGATTTGCCGGATACCAGGTCCTGTCAGCCAATAATTTCACCGCGCCCAGAAACTTCTTGTAAGGCATGTTGCCCCGCCACTCCCACGGACCAATCATAGAGATGACATGGGTGTTGTCTTTTCTTTCATATAAATAATAGGTCTCACCAACCACCGGCACAAAGTTGAGGTCGGCTTCATAAACCTGTTGTGAAAAGGCAACGCGCTCTTTGATATTTTTCGCCTGTTTCAGCAACAGTTCCAACTGCTCGCGGATTTGATTCAATTGCATTTCAGCCTGCTCCTCCATTGTGGCAAGCGAAGTGCCTTTCAACCCCTTTTTGTCAATGGGCGCAATCACCGCGCTGCCAACCGTATGCGGATAAGGGAGGGTGTGAGGATTCACGGCAACTTTGTCCTTGTCAATGGGATTCACCACTTTTTTAGCCGGATTTTTCTTTGCCACAGAAATATATTTAAGGGTAAAATTGTGAAAACTTGCTTTTTTAACAATGTTAATCTACTTTTGCCATCATGCTAAACAAACCTGACATGATTTTGTGCTGTTGTTGCTGTTGTACATCTGAAAAGGTGGGGTTTGTCTGTAATTAAAAACCGGACGAATTAACTCGAAAAAACAACGAGCCTCACCCGAAAAATGGTGGGGCTTTTTTGTTGAAGACCTTATAGGTTTTAAAAACCTATAAGGTCTCAGAAAATAAAACATGTTCATCAAAGAAAAACATACCGGCTTACTCCAACGCCTCGAAGCCATTGAGCCTTTTATCGGGAACACGCCTTTGTTTCCTATCAAGGGGTTCATTGACAATCCGGAGGTGCAGGTGTTTGCCAAGCTCGAATGGAACCAGTTGGGCAGCAGCGTGAAGGCGCGTCCGGCTTTCAACATTATCAAAGAAGCCATTCTTGTCGGGCATCTTGATGGAAAGAAACATCTGTTAGACGCCAGCAGCGGCAACACGGGCGTGGCGTATGGCGCGATTGGCGCGGCTTTGGGCATTCCCGTCACCTTGTGCCTGCCCGAAAACGCTTCCGAGCAGAAGAAAGCCGCTCTCACTTATTTTGGGGTGAACATCGTTTATACCTCCCGTTTCGAAGCCACTGATGGCGCGCAGGACAAAGCGCTTGAACTTTTTTTAGAATATCCCGACAAATATTTTTATGCCGACCAGTACGGCAACCACCACAACTGGCAGGCGCATTACAAAACCACCGCCCACGAAATTTTTTCGCAGACCAATCAACAAATCACCCATTATGTTGCCGCCCTCGGCACCACGGGCACGTTCATCGGTACTTCGCGCAAACTCAAGGAACTTAATGAAAACATCGAAGTCGTAGCTTTACACCCAGACTCGGCTTTGCACGGATTAGAAGGATGGAAACATCTCGAAACCGCCAAAGTACCGGCATTCTTTGACGATAAGGTGGCTGACCGCAACCTTGAAGTTTCGACAGAGGAAGCCTATCAGATGGTTAAAGATGTGGCAAAGACAAACGGGTTGCTGCTCAGTCCTTCATCGGCAGGCGCGCTGTCGGGAGCGCTGAAAGTAGCAAGGGAACTTGAACGCGGAATTGTTGTTACAGTATTTCCCGACCACGGCAGCAACTATCCGGAAGTTTTAAAAGCATTAATCAAAGAAAACTGAACACATGGAAGTCACGATTTTAGATACGGTGAAAATGGTCATTGAAGACGATGCGCAGAAAACCTATCCGCACGAGTGCTGCGGGTTTATGTACGGCAGCGATGATAACGGCAAGCGCACGATTACCCGTGCCGAGCCGGTGAACAACACCAAAGAAGAAAACCGCGAGCGCAGGTTCGAAATTTCCCCGCTCGATTACATGAAAGCCGAAGAATATGCCGACAACAACGGACTGACCTTGCTCGGTGTGTATCACTCACACCCCGAACATCCGGCAGTACCCTCGGAACACGACCTCATCCGCGCGTTGCCCTATTTCTCATACGTGATTGTTTCGGTGAAAAAAGCCAAAGCCGCTGACTTCCGCTCATGGAGATTAAACGACCAGGGACGCTTCGAGGAAGAAAAAGTACATTTAAAAGAAGAATTGAATTTGAAAGATTTATTAAAAACAGGCGTAAATTAATATGTTAACCGTCATTGCGAGCGAGGAACGAGCGAAGCAATCCCCCGAAGAATGGAGTATTGCTTCCCGAAAAAATGGGACAGTTCGGGAATGGTAATCGCTCAATAATTATAAAGGGTTCATTAATTACTATTTATTAAAAACTGCAAACTGAATTAATATGGCTGAAATCATCATCCCCACTCCGCTGAGAAAATTCACGGACAATACCAACAAATTTTCCACCTCCGCCAAAACTGTAGGCGAAGCGATTAACGAACTGACCGCCAAATACCCCGGTTTACAAAACCACATTTACGGTGATGGCGGAGAAATCCGTTCGTTCATCAAAATATTCGTTGGCGAAGACGACATCAAATATCTCGACAACACCAACACCGCCATCGCTGAAGGCAGTGTGGTGAGTATTGTGCCGGCTATAGCGGGGGGAAGCAGCAGCCTCACCCCACCCCTCTCCTAAGCAGAGGGAGTCCGAGCGGTATCACATTGAATGAGCATAAAATTGTGTATCACTTAATATTGAAATATTTTAATGCAATAGAAATGAATTTTTAAAAAAAATAAAATCAATCTCAACCCCTTCAAAGGCAAACAGCCCGGACTCCCTCTCTCCCATAGGAGAGGGGGGCGGGGGGTGAGGCTACTACTAAATATTTAACCATGAACAACGGACAACCACAAACCACTTTCTCCAAAGAAGAACTCGAGCGCTACAGCCGCCACCTCATTATACCCGAATTTAATATTGAAGGACAGCGCAAACTGAAAAACGCGCGCGTGCTCGTCATCGGGTCGGGCGGGCTGGGCAGTCCTTCGCTGCTTTATCTCGCGGCTGCGGGGGTGGGTAACATCGGTATTGTTGATTTCGATGTGGTGGACGCCAGCAACCTGCAGCGGCAGGTGCTCTTCGGCATGAGCGATGTCGGTCGCCCCAAGGTCGAAGCCGCCAAAGAGCGCCTCGCCAGCCTCAACCCCTTCATCAACATTACCACCTACAATACCCACCTCAACTCCCACAACGCACTCGACATTTTCAAAGACTGGGACATCGTCTGCGATGGCACCGACAACTTCCCCACGCGCTACCTCGTCAATGACGCCTGCGTGCTCCTCGGCAAAGTCAACGTCTATGCCTCCATCTTCCGCTTCGATGGACAGGTCACCGTGTTCAACTACCAATTCCCCGATGGCACCTTCGGACCCAACTACCGCGACCTCTACCCCGAGCCGCCACCGCCCGGTCTCGTACCCAGTTGCGCGGAAGGCGGAGTGCTGGGCGTGCTCCCCGGCATCATCGGCAGCCTGCAAGCCAACGAAACCATCAAAGTCATCACCGGATTGGGCGACCCCCTCGTAGGCAGGATGTTCGCCCTCGATGCGCTCACCTTCCACACGCGTACCTTCAAATTCCGCAAAGACGACAGCAACCCCCTCAACGGGAAAAACCCCACCATTACCAAACTCATTGACTACGAACAATTCTGCGGCATCCCGCAGCAAACATCCGCTCACCAAAAAATGCAACAAGCCGTGAAAGAAATCACCGTACAACAACTCAAGCAAATGCTCGACAGCAACGAAGACATCCAACTCATTGACTGCCGCGAGCAATACGAATACGAAATCGCCCACCTCAATGGCGAACTCATCCCGCTAGGCAGCATCCTCAGCGAAAAAGACAAAATCGCCCGCGACAAAAAAGTCGTCATCCACTGCCGCAGCGGACAGCGCAGCGCCAACGCCATCAAAGCCCTCGAAGACAAATTCGGCTTCGACAACCTCTACAACCTCAAAGGCGGCATCCTCGCCTGGGCAGCCGAGGTGGATACGAGTATGGCGAGGTATTGATTTAGTCGAAAAGTCGCGGGTCGCTTGGTCTGTTGGTCAACAGCCGACAGACCACAGTTGCCGGACTTGCCTGCCCCGTTTTTTCGGGGTTCCGGCATCCCCTCGGATGAAGCACCGAACTACATTTTCTATTTTCACATGTCCCATGCCCCTTGTCCCCTGTCCCAATCTAATATCTATACATCTCATATCTAAAAACCCCGTCCCCCGACCCTTCAAACTGTGTTCCGATGTTTACCTAACTTTGAGGTCATCAAAATCAATTTCTTATGCATCTTTTTGTCCGATTGACTTTTATTGCTTTGCTGGGATCTCTTTTCAGTTCCTGTGGCTACAACACGATGGTATCACGTCAGGAAGACGTGGACAAGCAGTGGGCGAATGTGGAGGCTGTGTATCAGCGCAGGCTCGACCTCATTCCAAATCTGATGGAAACGGTGAAGGGTTATGCCGAACATGAAAAGTCGCTGCTGACGGAAGTGACCGCGTTGCGCTCGCAGGTCGGCCAATCTAAAAGTACATGGGATAATAAAAATGCCCCGGTGGAAGAACGCATCAAAGCCGCCAATGAAATGGAAGGCGCGCTCAGCCGTTTGCTGGTGGTGGTAGAAAGGTATCCCGATTTAAAAGCGAATGTCAATTTTCTGGAATTTCAGTCGCAGCTTGAAGGCACCGAAAACCGCATCAGCGTAGAACGCAGGAAATATAATGAAGCGGTACAATCGTATAATTCTTACATCCGCAAAGTGCCGATGGTGTTGTATTCGGGCGCTTTAGGTTTTGAGAAGAAAGGATATTTTGAGGCTGAGAAAGGCGCTGAGAAAGCTCCGCAGGTAAAATTTTAGGATACTCCTGAAATTTTTAATGAGCGAGTTACCACTTTCCCCCGGCACCACCACCTCCAAAACTGCCGCCCCCGAATCCGCCAAAGCCTCCTCCACCACTGCTGCCTCCTCCCCATCCGCCACCGCCCATCACGGGTCCCCAGTGTGCGCCACGGCTGCGTCCTTTGCCGGAATAAGTGTAGGACTGTTTGCGTTTTGAAGTGATTATGATCACTAAGATGATAACCAGCAACGCGATGAAAAGCGCTTTCAACAACTCATTTTCATCCCGAAGTTCATCGGCTGTATATTCTCCTTTTGCAAGCTGCATGATTACAGTAGCGGCACCATTAAATCCGCGATAATAGTCTCCCTTTCTGAATTCGGGAACAATGAATTTTTCAATGATGTTGCGTGAGACTGCATCCGTCAGCACCCCTTCCATTCCGTAACCGGTGGCGATGAAAAACTCACGTTCCGTTTTTGACGCGAGCAAAACCACGCCATTGTCTTTCCCTTTTTTACCCACTCCCCATTTTTCACCCAGCCGTGCCGAATAATCCGCGATAGCGTAACCACCCAGCGAAGTGATGGTGACGATGGTGATTTCAATAGAGGTGGAATCATTAAAGGCAAGCAGTTTCTGTTCCAGCTTGTGCACCTCTTCCGCTGAAAGCATTTTTGCAAAATCATTGACTAAGCGGGGTGGTAAAGGACGTGCAGGAAAATCTTTGTCAGCGGAATATGCCGGGAAGAAATTGAATTGTAATACAAAAACAACACATAGCGAACAGATGATTTTATTAAATTCAGATTTCACTTCGTTTCCGCTTTTTTAAAGGAGATTTCATTGGATAACTCATCGCGTGATTCGTCTGTGGCAGGGAAGTGTTTTTTCAGTTGTTCACCAATCAGCGTAATCGCTTTTGTTAATCCTTCGGTGTAGTTATTTTTTGAAAAATATTCAATGAGCAGGTCGCGTTCAGCTTTCCAGAAATCATGACCAACCAAATCATTGATTCCTTTATCGCCAATGATTGCCAACTGATGCCCTTTCACGGCAACATAAATGAGAACGGCATTGCGGTTTTTTGTTTTTTGCATTTCCAATTCAAGAAAGACCTCTTCGGCTCTTAATAAAACTTCTTTACCGGCATGGTTTTCAAGATGCACACGTATTTCACCGGAGGTGTGATGTTCAGCGGCTTTAATCGCGTCTAAAATTTTTTGCTGCTGTGGTTCCGTCAGTAAATTTTTCGCTTCGGGCATTGATTCTTGAAATCTTATTCTGAAAAATGAATTCCTAAACTTAAAACATTAAATCTCAATCTTCAAAATCATCTCATTCAATAACTGTTTTAATAATTCATTCTGCGCATCGGCATAATGCAGGTTGGAAAGAATTTCTTCAGCCGATTGCACATACTTTGAAGGTACTAATTCGGCATCGCCCTCTTTCAGCATTTCATTTATGGATGCTTGTGTCATCTCCGGATGAAATTGTAAGGCGATTACATTATCGCCATACGTGAAAGCCTGATGCAAACACGCTTCACTTTGCGCGACATGCGTTGCGCCCTGCGGCAAGTCAAACGTATCGCCATGCCAGTGAAACGTGATGAATTTTTTAGGAAAAAAATCAAGTTGTGTGTTCTCCGCATTTTCATTCATGCTTACGGGAAACCATCCGATTTCTTTGTGTTGATTCGGCTCAACTTTAGCTCCAAGCACATCGGCAATCAGTTGCGCGCCAAGGCATATTCCCAAGACATGCTTGCCATGATTAATTGCTTCTTCAATAAAATTTTTCTCATGATGCAGCCAGTGGAATTTCTTTTCATCATTCACGCTCATTGGTCCACCCATGATGATGAGAAAGTCGAAATTTTCCATTGGCGGGAATTGAGCGGATTCCCACAAGCGCGTTTCTGTGAGATGAAAATTATTCTTCGCAATCCAATCGGCAATACAGCCGATGCCTTCGAATGGAACGTGAAGTAAGGTGTGAACGCGAAGAGGTTGTTTCATTGATGGAAATGTTCTTTTTTCAATCCCAACCATTCCAATGCAGCGCCACTCAGTAATTGTTCTTTCACCAAAGAATTGAACGGCATGGACTCAATCAGTTTACCCGGCTCGTGCTCGCCAAGGGGAAAAGGATAATCACTGCCGAGACAAATTTTATCTGCGCCAACAAGATTCACCAAATAATCCAACATCTGCGCATCATGCACCAAACTATCCAACCAGAATTTACCGAGATAGTTTTTCGGGTTGATGTTATTATGTTTTGCAACAAGGTCAGGGCGCACGTTGAAGCCGTGTTCAATTCTTCCAATCGTTGCGGGAAACGAACCACCGCCATGCGCAAACGCAACGCGCAGCTTCGGCAGCTTTTCAAACACGCCTCCGAAAATCATCGAGCAAATCGCGAGTGAAGTTTCCGCAGGCATTCCGACTAACCACGGCAGCCAGTAGTCCGGCATTTTTTCCTTGCCCATCATATCCCATGGATGTACGAAAATGGCAGCGTTCAACTCCTGTGCGGCTTGGTAAAAAGAAAACAGTTCTGGCGCGTTCAGATTCCATTCGTTCACATGTGAGCCGATTTCAACGCCTGCTAATCCGAGTTCCTTTACGCAGCGTTCCAATTCTTTGATTGCTAAATCAGGTGATTGCAGCGGAACAGTTCCTAAACCAATAAATCGTTTTGGGTTTTCAGCGACAACACTTGCAATGTGGTCGTTCAGAAAACGGGAGACTTCAAGCGCATCATTCGGTTTTGCCCAATAATTGAACAAAACAGGAATAGTGGAAAGAACCTGAACATCTACATGATGCACGTCACATTCTTTCATCCTCACTTCCGCATCCCAGCAATTGGATTCTATTTCTCGGAAAAATTTATCGCCAATCATCATGTTTGCGCAGCATGGTTTATGATGTTCAAGATGCACAAAACCATCATAACCGAATTTATGCGACCAGCGGGGAAATTCCTTCGGAAGGATGTGAGTGTGGATGTCTATTTTAAATGAAGACGATGACGGCATAGCGGACTGACTTTTCATTAATTATCGTTAAAGAACATTTTTATCAATGCCTGCTTGTTTGAGTATGGCGAGAAAGGTGCCCTTCTTCATGTCCTTGCCGCCATGTAGTGGAACAATGACAGTTTTACAACTTGTAGAATTATAATAGAGATGATACGAGCCTTTGGTGCGCTTGAAGACAAATCCATTTTGCTCAAGCATCTTAATCAGATGCTTTGGCGACAAATTCATGCGACTTTCAAATTAAGGGTATATTCCAAAGTTTCCGAGTCATCCGGAATTTCTTCGCCTCTGGATTGTAATTCTTCGATATAAAGTTCAATAGCTTCCTTCGCCATCGCGATGGCATGTTCCACATCATCTCCATAAGTGATACATCCGGGTAAAGCCGGAACTGTAACAGTATAGCCTCCTTCCGGCTCTTTGTGCAAATGAATTTTATAATGTCGCAACATAAAAAAATATTTGATACAAAGATAAGTTGAAAAGCGATGATGTATTTTTGAAGCAGTTCACCAATTTATAAAAATTAGGAATCAAAATCATTCCGGTTTATGCGGTGGCTCCATCACCGCTCCGCAATTTTTACATGTTCTGTATTCTTCTGAATCGTAAAATTTTTTCATCAAAGGTGGAAATTGTTTCACAATGTCGGTCAACATGAAATAATCTTCATAAAGTTTGTTACTGCAATTCTCACAGAACCACATGAAACCATCTTTTTCACCTTCTTTCCGGTAGCGTTCCATCACCAAACCTACCGTGTTGGATGGTCGTTGCGGAGAGTGTGGTATTCGTGGCGGCAATAGAAATATTTCTCCTTCCTTAATGGAAATATCTCTTGGACTGCCGTCTTCCATGATGCGCAGTGTAATGTTTCCTTCCAACTGAAAAAAAAATTCTTCGCCTTCATTGAAATGAAAATCTTTTCTCGAATTGGGTCCGCCCACCACCATCACGATGAAATCCTGATTGTCTTTGTAAACCACCTGATTGCCGACAGGCGGTTTCAGCAGATGACGGTGTTCATCAATCCAAATCTTGAAATTGAAAGGTGGTTGAATAGGCATAGGAGATTATTTTTTATGTTCAAAGAATAAAACTAACTACTCTTCCATTAAAATATTTCCACCGCGGTCAATCATGACTTTACGATTTCTCTCCTTGCTTGCTATCGCAATATCTCCATTGAAATTATACACAAAATTGAATTGAGGTTCAATCACGATTTTTCCCGATTCATCAATATATCCCCACTTTTTACTTTCAACATCACAAACAGCGGCAAGTCCGGAGGAAAAATCATTGGCGGCATAATAAGCGGGTTGAATTTTCCAGTTGCCGCTTTTATCAATATATCCGAAACGCTGTTCTTGACCGGTGCCGGTGGATGCAGCGGCAAGTCCTTCATGAAATGATTTAATGTTATTGAATTTCGGTTCAATGAAAATTTCTCCGTCAATCAATCCGAACAGTTCGCCTTTTTTAATTCTTACTCCGATTGCCTTGCCTAAAGTTTCTCCCGAGCCGCCAACAATTGATTCCACCCAATCATACTCCGGTTGAATTTCGATTTCACCTTTTTTATTGTAAAATCCATATCTGATTCCATCTTTTGTCTTTACACGGAAAGGCGCTTTACCTCCTTGAAAAGATGAAATAATCGTGTGTGCATCCGGAACATTAAAAACAACTTTTCCTGACTTATCAATCAAAGAAAAATGTGAATGGTCGCCATGTCCGATGCCGGTCAGCGCTAAACCATCACTAAAAGATTGTGCTTCATCAAATTGAAATGGGATGACCAAATTTCCGGTCTTGTCAATGTACCCGTATTTTCTGTTTTCATTCATCACCACAGCCAATCCTTCGCTGAAATGCTGAGCGTAGGCGAATACAGGTTTTGAGATTTGTTTACCGGTTGAGTCAATGAAAGTATAATAACCGCTGACAGAAACTAATCTCATGCCTTCCTGTGGTAAAGGAACATTCGCTGTTTCGCTGACAATCAGCGGCTCAACGACTAATTCTCCTTTGCGATTGATAAAACCTACCTTTCCTGCAATCAATACCGGTGCAAGCCCGCTTTTGAATGTGGAAACTCCGGTGGCGTTTTCCGGCAATGGAACCGGCTTCAACTGGCGGTCAATCAACTGATGTTTTCCGTCTTTTTTTACAAGCGCGATTCCTTCAATAAATGGAAATGCGGTTTCAAACTGCGGCTCAATCACCCATTCACCCTGCAAATTGGTGAAGCCGTGTTTCTTCTGATGAGTAAAAGGAAAAAGTTCAGCATCAGTATAAGATAAAAAGTCTTGAGCGCTTTTTCGCAACTGCAAGTCAGGAGATTTTTCCCGTTCACATTTGCAATTTCCAAGCAGGAGAATTGAGAAATAAATACATAATAGAATAATCGAGTTTTGTTGATTCATATTATAGAGTGATATTGGTTATCCGTTTAAAAAAATTAGTGGTTGAGAAACATTTGAAAACTGCACAAGTGTGTTATTTCAAAATTATATCGTGCGAATTTCCTTATTTCGTTTTAAATAAAATCGAAAGTGATGAATTTAGATTTGAAAAATAAAAACGCGCTTGTTGGCGGAAGCAGTAAAGGGATTGGGAAAGCGGTCGCCATTGAACTGTCATCCTTAGGCGCGAATGTGACGCTGCTGGCAAGAAATCCAGCATCGCTTCAGGCTGCATTAAAAGAATTAGATACCGCTCGTGGACAGCAACATCATTTTCTTTCGGTGGATAACAGCAATCCGGAGGAATTAAGAGAAACGGTTTCTCAATTTTTAGAGAACCAACGGATCTACGATATTTTTATGCGGCTTGACGATCAGTCGCGATCAACCCCCGAGAAAATAGAATCCACGGTCATCAAAATTTTGCCAACGGGTCAGTCTGTTCGCTTGGGAGATGTGACCCAGATCTATCAAGGTTCTGGCCCTAACATG
>JBGTCY010000006.1:0-16857 GCA_041748615.1 Chitinophagales bacterium | reverse complement strand
AACTTGGTTTTCGGGGAGAAAATAAAACAATCGCGGTTTTGGATGCAGGATTTTTCAAAGTGAATGAATACAACGCATTTGACAGTTTATGGCTCAATCAGCGTATTGTGGGTTACCGCGATTTTGTGGATTTGCAGGACGACAGTATTTTCAAAGAGAGCGCACATGGATTATCCGTACTTTCCATCATGGGCGGCAACTTACCGGGCGAAATCGTAGGCACCGCACCGGCTTCGGATTACTGGCTGATGCGCACTGAAGAAGGCGCTACGGAATACCAAATTGAAGAATACAATTGTACTGCCGGTGCCGAGTTGGCAGACATCGCGGGAGTGGATATCATTAACTCATCGCTTGGCTACAGCACGTTTGACGACCCGGCAATGAGTTACACGTATGCTGACATGAACGGCAACACCACGGTGATTTCCCGCGCGGCAGATATCGCGGCAACTAAAGGAATGATTGTCGTTACCAGTGCGGGCAATTTGGGTAGTTCTTTGTGGCGCTATATCAGCGCTCCCGCAGATGGACACAATGTAGTTTCCATCGGAGCCTTAAATCATGATGGCCATTATACTGCATTCAGTTCACGCGGACCCACGGTGGATGGCAGGGTGAAACCGGATTTAAGCGCGCAGGGAAGGGATGTGTTGGTTGTTAACCGTGCAGGCTCACTCAGCACCGGCAGCGGAACTTCTTTCGCCTCACCAATCATTGCCGGCTTGTTTGCATGTTTGTGGCAGGCGTTTCCGGAAAAAACATCCCGTGAAATCATCGAGAATGTTTTAGAAAGCGCCTCTCATTTCATGGGACCGAATGATTCATTGGGTTACGGTATTCCTGACTTCCGGCTTGCATTTCTCAAAATGCAGGAAGAAAGCGGCTCACCCTATCAGCGCGACCGTTTGCCGCTGGCGTTTCCCAACCCGTTTACCAATGAACTGCATGTGATGTTATTTGCAAGAAATGCCGGAGTTTATTCGGTGGAACTGTTTGACACATTTGGAAAACGCATCACACGGAAAGAAAGACATTTGGGTGAGTTACGTTTTTACGACTTCTATTTTTCGGGACTCGAGAAACTTCCAAAAGGAATTTATATTCTTCGCGCGGGAAGCGCGAAAGATGTGAAAACGGTGAAGGTGGTAAAAGGGTAGCTTAAGCCAATTATCCTTTTTTACCAGGGCGATTCTTTAAATCAGAATGTCAGAGTTTCTTTCACTGCCGGGATGCTGATCACTGAATCCACTTCGCTGTAAGTCAAATCAAATGCATCGGCAACACCTTTGTAAACAACATAACCGTTCACAATATTCAATCCCTTTTTTAATTCCTGATTTTCATAACAGGCTTTTTCCCAGCCTTTTTCACAAAGCTGGATGATATAGGGAAGCGTAGCATTTGTTAATGCAATCGTGCTGGTATAAGGCACTGCTCCCGGCATATTCGCCACACAATAATGCAGAATGTCACCGACCATATACGTTGGATTTTCATGAGTGGTGGGACGACAGGTTTCAATACAACCGCCCTGGTCCACCGCGACATCCACAATCACGGTTCCCGGGCGCATCTCTTTCAGCATTTCGCGGGTGATCAGCTTGGGCGCTTTTGCACCTGTAATTAATACCGCGCCCACTATCAGGTCATGCGTTTTAATCAATTCTCTGATATTATATTGGTTAGAGTGCATGGTAATTACATGGTGGGGCATGATGTCGTTCACATAGCGGAGCTTCGCCATGTCAGTGTCGAGAATGGTGACGTGTGCGCCCAACCCTGCAGCCATCTTCGCAGCATGCATCCCCACTACGCCCGCTCCAATCACCAGCACTCTGCCCGGGGGCACTCCCGGTACTCCTCCAAGCAGAATGCCGCGACCTTTAGCCGGCTTTTCTAAGTATTTAGCGCCTTGCTGAATCGCCATTCTGCCGGCAACTTCCGACATGGGTATCAGCAACGGAAGGGTTTTATCAGCCTTCTCTACCGTTTCATAGGCGATACATACCGACCCTCTCTCTATCCTCGCTAATGTCAGTTCATAACTTGATGCAAAATGAAAGTAAGTAAAAACAATCTGGTTTTTTTTGATGAGGGCGTATTCCTCCCGGATTGGTTCTTTTACTTTAACAATCATATCCGCTATTTCATAGGTTGAAACGACATCTGGCGTGATGCGGGCACCCTCTAATTTATATTGTTCATCCGTAAAACCGCTGGCTATCCCTGCATTATTTTGGAGATATACCTGATGCCCTAATCGTACCAACTCTGTGACACCAGCCGGAGTTAACGCAACTCTGCTTTCGTTATTTTTTACTTCTTTTGGAACACCAATGTTCATATTTTTTGATTTTGTTCAAAAATAATTCAATATTTCAATGAACTCATTTAGTTTTTTTCAACAAAACATGAATATAAAGTTGAAAATAAATCATGCTGCTTCATTAGACAGGAGCAGAGAGTAAAGGCACAATTGACCAACAAAAATTGAGAATTTCATGACTTTAGGGCATATTTTCAGAAAAAATTCCTCAATCTAAAGTCTAACATCTGATTAGCATAAATTGAGGATGTTTTTTTAACAACATTACCTAACGAGTAATCTCAAATAAATTCAGTTCTCTTATCTTTCCAACAGTAACAAAACCACTCACTTTGCTCAACTTGAATTTTTCAAAAATCTTTTTCGCATTCTGTCTTGCAACAGTCTTTTCAGCATGCACAAAAGATGATAACTTCCGCCCCTCCGATTGTAATTTTCTGAAAACAGGTAACATCTGGACCTACGACCGTACTGAGAATTTTATACATCGTGTTTTTCGCAGGCAAATAACAGCGGAAGCCGATAGCGTTTTTAAAATCACTGAAACCATTGTTGGCAACGCGGCTGACACGGTATATTGGTTTTCCGAAGGTGGTTATCTATGCGCTTACAAACATGGAGAATCAAAAACTGACGGAAGAAGAATTTATAAATGCAATGCCCAGGTCGGAGAAACCTGGCAATCGCCCGACTTCTTGAATCGCGGTTTGGATATTTATCTTGTACTCAGAAATGGAGTAGAAATCAATACATTTTCCGGAGTTTTTATTTGTTCTGAAATCCGTATTCGCCATGATTATGATATCGATGTGGAATACACTTACTGGTCCCCTGTTTATGGCGAAGTAATGCGCACGGGGTTAGTTGGACTGGAATTGACTTCAACTAATTTATAATATATTTTTTAACTTGTTCTATTGAATTCTCTAATTTCATTCACTATGAACCGACTTATGCGGGCTAAAGCCATGCCAGGCTTTGGTTTTATTCTTTAACCCAGCGCTAAAGCGCTGGGCTATAGAATGCCCGTCAATAGGCTTTAGTCCAAAACAAGTTTTTTTGTCGAATAATATTGAAATTAAATCTTAAAGATTCTGTAATGTACTTAAAAAATGCACTATGTGAAAATCATTATATTTTCAAATCCTTTCCCTTATCGCTATTCATCATTTTATCGCTAACGGTTTTTTTATCAGCGTGCCGTTCAGATAAATCACCAGCGTTCTTTCATCTCAGGGGAAAAACGATGGGCACCACTTATTCCATCAAGTATCTGGATTCTTTGCAGCGCAATTTTGGCAATCATGTTGATTCTGTTTTAATTGCGGTAAACCTTTCCATGTCCACCTATATTGATTCTTCTTTGATTTCCCGCTTTAATGCGGTTCAGGATACAAACTGGTTTGAAGTGGATAGCCTTTTCGCAGAGGTGTTTAAAATATCTAAAAAAGTATTTGAAATTTCAAACGGTTCTTTTGACCCCACTGTGATGCCATTAGTGAATGTCTGGGGTTTTGGTCCTCAGAAAAATATTGTTCCTGATTCGACTTTGATTGATAGTCTTCTAATACTGACAGGATTTTCTAAAATCATGTTTAAGGAAACATCTTTCAATAAAAATGAAATAAAATATTTTATCAAAAAAGAAAATCCATGGATGGCATTGGATTTCAGCGCTGTCGCGAAAGGGTTTGGCGTTGATGTTGTTGCCGCTTTGCTGGAATCAAAAGGAATAGGAAATTATATGGTTGAAATAGGAGGGGAGGTGCGTGCCAAAGGGAAAAACGCCCGTAATGTATTTTGGTCTATCGGAATTGACAAGCCGGTTGAGGAAGGAGAAAGAAAAATTCAAACAGTCATCTTTCTTGAAAATCAATCATTAGCGACTTCGGGTAATTACCGGAATTTTTATTTGAAAGATGGAAAAAAATATGTGCATACGATAAACCCGTTAACCGGGTATCCTGAAATCAACAACACATTGAGTGTTTCGGTAATTGCGGATAATTGCGCTCTTGCGGATGCATTGGCTACAGCCTGTATGGTCATGGGTGTTGACAGGGCACAAGCAATGATGAATGAGATAACTGATGCCGCTGCGTATTTTATTTATGCGGGAGATAATGAGAATTTTGAAACATTAGCAACCGGGGATTTTTCAAAAAAGGTGAAATCGGAAAGAAGTCAATAAGTTCAAATAATCTTCGGAACATTAATATTTCCCCAACTCGAACCGTGCGATTAATCCTCGATGAACGGCATCCGGGCCATCGGCAATGCGCAGTGTGCGGGCGTTGGCAAACATGGCAGTGAGTGGAAAGTCGTGCGAGAGTCCCGCACCACCGTGCATCTGAATCGCTTCATCCACTACTTCTTGCAATACATTCGGAGCAACGACTTTGATGGCTGAGATTTCGGTCATCGCGCTGAAAACGCCATCTGTGTCAATTTTCCAGGCTGCGTAGAGCGTGAGTAGTCGCGCCTGGTCAATGGCAATCCTCGCATCGGCAATGCGTTCGCGGTTGCCTCCGAGATTGATAATGGGTTTTCCGAAAGCGACACGGGATTTGCCGCGCTCAATCATCAAACGCAACGCTTCTTCAGCCGCCCCGATGCACCTCATGCAATGATGAATGCGCCCGGGACCAAGCCTTCCTTGCGCGATTTCAAAGCCGCGCCCTGCTCCGGCAATCATGTTACTCAATGGTACGCGCACGTCAGTAAACGACACCTCGCCATGTCCGAACGGCTCGTCATATTCTCCAAAAACCGTCAGCATCCGTTCAACTTTAACTCCCGGAGTATCCACCGGCACGAGCACCATGCTGTGTTGTCCGTGACGGGGCGCATTGGGGTCGGTGAGTCCCATGAAAATTATCAGTTTGCAGCGCGGGTTGCCGATACCGGTCGTCCACCACTTCCTGCCGTTGAGGATGATTTCATCGCCTTTCACAATAGCGGTTGCCTGCATGTTGGTCGCGTCCGAGGAAGCCACATCCGGTTCAGTCATGCAAAAAGCGGAGCGGATTTCGCCATTGAGCAAAGGCGTGAGCCACTGTTCCTTCTGCGCATCAGAGCCGTAATGATACAACACTTCCATGTTGCCCGTGTCGGGTGCGTTGCAGTTGAATACTTCGGGCGCAATGAAACTTCTGCCCATTTCCTCCGCAAGAGGGGCGTATTCCACTACTTTCAATCCTGCACCTAATTTCGCGTCAGGTAAAAAGAGATTCCACAATCCTTCCGCTTTCGCCAGTGCTTTCAAATCTTCAATCAGCGGGGAACCCTGCCATTGCTTCCAATCGCCTCCATGATTTTTCGCCAGCAGGTTTTTAAAATAATCGAATTCCACCGGCTTGATTTTTTGATCGATGAAAGTTTTGATTTTTTGGATGTAGGCAAGTGTTTTTTCTGAATGTTGAAAGTTCATAAGTTAAAAAAGTTTAAATGAATCAGTCAGGCTAAAATAAAACTTAAAATGTTGCTTTGGATGGTAATTAAATGTTAAGTAAAAATTTACTTTGAAAATCCTTTTAATAATCTTTGACGTTTTTAAAAACATCTTCAAGGTCAATCACCAAATCCGGGAAAATAGCTGAGTGCATTTTTTCACCTGAAGTAACGGGGCGAAATGTTTTGTATTTGTTTTTTTCAAGGACATTCAGAATGACTGAGCGGTTCTCCGGTGAAACGAGCCAATATTCCCGCACACCAAACTCTTCATATAATTCAAATTTTTCTTTTTGGTCTTTTCGAGAGGTGGAAGGCGAAAGAATTTCAACAATCAAATCAGGCGCGCCAACGCAACCGAACTTTTTGATTTTGGTTACATCGCAAATCACACATAAATCCGGTTCGACAATATTTTTAGCGTCTTTGTAATTCTCACCATGTTTGATTAAATAAACGTCAAAAGGCGCATCAAAAAATTCACATTTTTTATTTTGAAAAAATTTGTAAAAATGGAATTGAAGTTCCCGTGAAATCCGCTGATGATTGCTGGCGGGCGCGGGCGACATTTTGTAAATCTTCCCTCTAATCAGTTCCACCAACTCATCCATTTGCCAGGAGAGATAGTCGCGGGCAGTGTAAGTGCCGGACAGGTCGGGTTCTTCTACTTTAAGGGGTTCATCGCTCATCTTCGTGTTTTTACTACACTAAGTTAAGGATAAACATAGATTTACACTTTCAATTCAGCTTCTCCAAACTCTCCTCCAACGCCTTCAGTTTCATTTCACCGTCACTGAGTTTTTGTTTTTCTTTTTCCACTACTTCCGCTGGCGCTCCTGCAACGAAACGCTCATTGCCCAATTTTTTCTGAACGGATTGAATAAATCCTCTCAAGTAATTGATTTCATCGGTGAGCTTCTTGCGCTCCTCTTCGGGATTAATTTCGGTTTGTATGTGCAGGAAAAATTTATCCGTACCGACTAAAAAAGTTTTGGCGTTGTCCGCTTCTTCCGTAACGAAATCAAATGCGCTCAGGTTGGCGAGTTTGGTTACCAACGGTTTGAAAAAATCATAAGCGGCAGCATTGTTAGTTATCGCGCACATCGCGACCGCTTCATTCGGACTGATACCTGCCTGTGCCCGTACTTCGCGTACCCGGCTAATGATTTCCTTGGCGGTTTCGGCTTGCTTCAGAATATTTTCATTTGGGCTTTCACTCTGTGGATAGCGGCTCACGGTGATGCAGTCTTTTTCATTGCGCTCTTTCAGCGTGTGCCAGATTTCCTCCGAAATAAATGGCACAAACGGATGCGCCAACTGCATCAGTTTTTCAAAAAAATCAATGGTAACATTATAAGTATGGCTATCGAGCGCAAGCCGTCCTCCTCCTTCGGGGGAGTTAGAGGGGGCAGGTTTTATCATCTCCAGATACCACGAACAGAAGTCGTCCCAAATCAAATTGTAGAGCGTGTGCAGCGCTTCCGAAATACGGTAATCGGCATAAGAATTTTCCAACTGAAAGATGACCTGATTGAGCCGGTTTTCAAACCACAGGATTGCGGGCGTGTTCGCTTCATTTTTTTCATCGGAAATATTCCATCCTTTCACGAGGCGCAGGGCGTTCCAGATTTTGTTGCAGAAATTTCTACCCTGCTCACACAGCTTTTCATCAAATAACAAATCATTGCCCGCAGGCGAGGATAACAACATGCCGATGCGCACGCCATCCGCGCCATACTTGTCAATCAAATCCAGCGGGTCAGGCGAGTTGCCGAGAGATTTCGACATTTTCCTGCGCTGCTTGTCGCGCACGATGCCGTGCAGATACACATCCGAAAACGGTTTTTCATCCAAATATTCATACCCCGCAATCATCATCCGCGCCACCCAGAAAAATAAAATCTCAGGTGCGGTAATCAATATCTGAGTAGGGTAATAGTAGTTTAATTCCGGGTTGGCGGCTTTGTTGATTTTACCTTTTTCTTTATCAAAACATCTGTCATTAAATCCATCAAACACCGCAATGGGCCATAGCCATGAGGATGCCCAGGTATCGAGGACGTCTGTGTCTTGATACAGCCCCCTCTCGGTTTCCCCCGAAAGAGGAGAGGAGGCAACGCTCGCTGCTTTGCCGATAGCCGACAGTCCACTGCCCACGGTGGACTTCCCGCTGTCGTTTGCCGTCTGCCGTCTGTCGTCCGTGGACTGTTGACCGTGGACTGTGGACTTCCCTCTATGGACATTTTTATTAAACTGCTCAAAAGCTTCCGCTTCCGTCTCCGCCACATACACATTCCCCGCCTCGTCATACCACGCGGGAATGCGCTGCCCCCACCACAACTGACGACTGATGCACCAGTCGCGTACGTTTTCCATCCAGTGGCGATAGGTGTTTTTGAATTTTTCGGGATGCAGTTTCACCTCGTCATTCTCCACGGCTTCGAGGGCGCGTTTTGAAATTTCTTTCATGCGGATAAACCACTGCATCGAAAGGCGAGGCTCGATGACGGAGTTCGTGCGCTCGCTTCTGCCGATGCGCGTTACGAAATCTTCTTCCTTCACTAAAATGTTTTCTTCGCGCAATCTTTCGACTACGAGCTTGCGTACTTTGAAACGGTCCAATCCGACATATTCGGGAATTTCGCAAAGCTCGTTCAGCGTGCCATCGGGATTGAGCGTGTCAATCACGGGCAGGTTGTGGCGCACTCCGATGTCATAGTCATTTTGGTCATGGGCGGGCGTCACTTTCAGACAGCCGGTACCGAATTCTTTTTCTACATAGTTGTCGGTAATAATCGGAACGGGGCGGTTAATCATCGGCACGAGCGCCATCTTGCCAATCAGATGTTTGTAGCGCTCGTCATTTGGATTGACTGCCACAGCCGTGTCGCCCATAATCGTTTCCGGTCGCTGTGTGGCGATGATGATGTGTTCGTCTGTATCCTGAATGCGATATTTGAAATGGTAGAGAAAACTTTTTTCGCCATTCTCCGCGTAAATCACTTCTTCGTTGGAGAGGGCTGTTTGTGCTTCGCAGTCCCAGTTAATCATGCGCAAGCCGCGATAGATAAATCCTTTTTTATGCAAATCCACAAACACGCGGATGACGGCTTTGTGATACGCCTCGTCCATCGTGAAATGCTCGCGCTCCCAATCCACCGAAGCGCCTATTTTTTTCAATTGCTGCAAAATGATGCCGCCATACTTTGCTTTCCACTCCCAGGCGTAATTCAGAAATTCATCGCGCGCGAGTTCCGATTTTTTGATTTTTCTTTCGCGCAGCATCTGCACCACTTTTGCTTCCGTGGCAATGGAAGCGTGGTCGGTGCCCGGCACCCAGCAGGCATTTTTCCCTTCTAACCGCGCTTTGCGGATGAGCACGTCTTGCAGCGTGTTATTCAGCATGTGCCCCATGTGCAACACGCCCGTCACGTTGGGCGGGGGAATGACAATCGTGAACGGCTCGCGCTCATCAGGAGTGGATTTGAAAAACTCATGCTTCAGCCAGTGCGCGTACCATTTATCTTCGACAGCTTTGGGGTTGTAATGTTTTTCGAGGGACATTTTTAGATTTCAATTTAATGTTATCGTTGATTGATTTCAGATTCTTTTTTTTGCTCAACCCGAAGGTAAGGCGCATCTGACGAGCAACGCTACCAATGCGAATTAAGGTATAGTCGAACGGAGCAAGCGCCACCAACATTTGCAATCGAAGCATCCGTTTTTTTGAGTTCCGAAACTAATTCTTAATCGTCAGTTTTTTTGTTTCGGAACGGTCGTTGACCAATAAGCGGTAGAAGTAAATTCCGGATTTGAGCGAGGAGGCATCCACGGGAATGGAGTAGTCACCGGCTTTCATTTTCGCGTTCATCAGCAGCATGATTTCATTGCCGAGCGGGTCAAAGAGTTTGAGATTGACGAACGCTTCACGGTCAATCCGGAAGGCAATCTGTGTCAACTGCGCGGCAGGGTTAGGAAAGTTTTGTTCAAGCGTGAAGATTTGATTTTCCTTTTGAGGAGCATTTTCAGTGCGGTAATCAATGCAATGCGCAGCGAATGATTCGTCAATGATGGATTTTGTTTTTTCAATGAGTGGTTTCACGCGGCTGATGTCGGTATAGAAAGCATAGACACCCGCGAGATTTTTGCAAAGATTCATCCAGGGAAAAAAACCTTTCGCTCCGGGGCAACCGGCTTCAGTGGTTTGATTGCCGTCCACCGTGATGCGGTCGAGCCATACCCCCAAGCCGTAAAATTTTGATTGCCTGACGGACTTGAAACGATAAGGCGTATAACCCAAATCTAATTGGCTGGTTTGGTCAGTGAGCATTTCCTGAATCATTTGCGCGGAGAGTACTCTTTTTCCTTTGTAAACACCATTATTCAAGAGCATGAGCAGAAAATTGGAATAATCGGTTGCGGTGGAATAAGCGCCTTCGCCAATATCTTTATTTTTTTTGTTGCCGAAATCGGTTTGAGTCATCTCGCAGGGAACGGCAATTTTTTCTTTGAAGAGCGTTTCCCAATCTTTGCCGCTGACGACCTCCGCAAGTCTGCCGGCAATTTGATAAGAAATTCCGCCATAGCTGAATTGGGTGCCGGGAGAATTGGCAAGGCTGACTTTTCGAAAGATGCTGTCAACGGATTGCGCAAGATTGATGGACACGTCTTTGATGAAAACAGAATTTGGCGGCAGCCCGCTGGTGTGTGAAAGCAGTTGACGCAGGGTAATGGCAGCGGATTCGCCTTTGAGTTGGGGAAAGAATTTCCCGATTTCATCATCCAACGCAATCAAGCCGTCATCTACAAGCGTTAGTAATGTTGCGGCAGCGAGCCATTTGCCCGCGTTGGAGATTCTGATTTTTTCATTGGTGGTTTGTTGTGCAGCATAGTTTTTATTGAAAACGGTTTTTCCGTCTTTGATAATGACCAATGCGGAAGTTCCGGTTTCCGGCAAAGCGGATTTCATGAGGCTGTCCACTAATGGAATTCCGGAAAGCTGTGCATTGATTGCAGTGGTGCAGAAGAGACAACAACAAAAGAAAAAGGACCATCGGAACATCAGCGGTAAAATTATTTCATCAAATTTTCAATCAAGTGGTAATGTAAAAACAGCGATTTGGGAATCGTCTGTAATAGTGGGCAATTTCAGAGATTGGTAGGAGCAAAAATCGTTCCTGATTGGGTGGGGAGATGGTAAATGGTAGATTTTAGACTTGAGATTGTAGATGTTGTTAGATTTTAGATGAATTTCCAAAATCTATCATCTAATATCTGATAACAGATGTGATTCTTTTTATTATGGAAAATAAATCAATGATTGTTGGTTCAATCTTCTTTTTAGAACATTGATATAGTCATAAGCCGGGCGGGTGGTTCCTTCGAAAGCGCTTCTTTCAGCCATTTCAATTGCTTTGTTTAAATGCCCCTGACCTTCAAACACCAAAGCCATATTGAACATTGTTCGGCCTTTAACTTTTCGGCTCGGATGCTTCAGTCCGGATTGTAATTGTTTTTCAGCTAAATCCCAATGACCTTTTCGAATCAGGTTCTTCGCCATTTTCAATTCGCGGCTGCCTTTTTTATAATACTGCCTGTTAACCCAATGCCATGTTGAAATCATGGATTCGCCCATTTTTCTTCCGACCGTGAAACCCAAAGCACCGTAATACTCTTGTTTTCGCAAGACATCGTTGAGGACATTTAACGGATGGATGTTGCCGGAAATCGGAATGTTATAAAAACCCGATGTTTCGAGCCGCTCCAGGTAAGACTGATAGCCCGGCAGGTAAATATTAAAAAATCCCGAACCGCTCAGGGTGCTGTTGGTTTTGCCTAATACATTGTCAAGCACCACACCGCCTACCGGAGCCTGTGAGCGGAATGTTGCGATTTCGATGACTCCCTGTGAAAGGTTGGTGTTGCAGATGGAATCAATTTTATTCCAATCCGGCAGATGAGCTTTGTTTCTGAGATTTATTTCGCGGAACACGATTCCTTTGTAATATTTTGAATCGTCAAACGAGCGTAATAACCCTGTAATGGTCTGTTCGGCTGCGATTAAATTTCCGTTGGGTATCTGACCTTTCAATACTTTTTTCAATAAATCATCCGGGCTGTTGCTGTCCGTTACATTGTTGAGAATGATAAATGAATGTACATCTTCAGGAACGGAAATCACAGGCGGGAGCGTGACGGAAATTCTGAAGGATGCTTTACTGCATGAAGTAAACAAGAAGGCGCTGATGCAGGCTGCAAATAAATATTTCATGACTATCGCTATACGCAGTAAAGATTACAGAGTTCTATGATTGAGCTATTAAATTTCAACCGCACAAACTTAGGGTGTCCGGTGCAACATTTCTTCCGCATATTTTTCCCTTTTCTTTTTGGTGGTGAAAACCTGGCTCACCCAAATGGTTGCTCCATGAAAATGCTGATAAGTAAACGGAGTTGAGGAAGGAACAAAACGATACATGTAGCCAAACTGAAAAGTGGTGTTTTCAATTTCATATCCCAACATGAGCCAGGTGCGGTTTTGGTCTAAATTATTGTTGTAAATTTTCTTACCGAAATTCAGCAACACTTCATTTCCCAAAGCGACAAAAGGAATTTTCTTTCCTAAAACGGGTCCGATGAGTGGTCTGCGAATGCCCGTCATGAAGCGCAGCCGGTGATTGAATCCATAGCCGGGCGCGAGGGCTTCCGCATCCGTGTTTTTTCTGAAACGGGCGTCATAGCGGATGCGATGCGTCACCAGATATTTTTTGCCAACCGGAAAATTAAAGGATAACTGTCCCCAGGGACGATGTTCGGAGCGGGTGAGTTTATTTGAAAAAGATGTTGCGGTAAAGAGCCAGGCGTAACCTCCGGTCGCTAAAATCTGGTCATTCAAATGAATGGACATCCCATGCCGACCGATTAAAAAAGAACCGGGAACATAATGCGCGTCATTCCATAAGGACAATTTCGAATGAATTCTGACCGAGGTAATGTATCCGCCCCAAAACTGCGCTTGATGCAGGTGTGTTTTGTTTTGAGATAAAACCGAAAAACCGGATATAATTAAAAGAAATAAAATGAACGGTTTCCAATTCAATGCTGCTTGATTTTGGTGTCGCTTTACTTTGGTTTTTAATTTTTTTCAACAAGTTTGATAGATACGGAGTTGATGCAGAAACGCAGTCCCGATGGCGGTGGTCCATCCGGAAAAACATGTCCCAGATGACCATCACAAACATTGCATAACACCTCTACGCGCTGCATCCCATAGCTGTTGTCTGATTCGTAGCGAATTACATTTTCTTTCACCGGCTCAGTGAAACTGGGCCAGCCGGTGCCGGAGTCAAACTTCAGATTCGAGTCGAAGAGTTGAGTGCCGCAGCAACGACAGGCGTATAAACCCGGTTCATGCGCTTCGCAATATTCACCGGCAAAGGCGCGCTCGGTGCCTTTTTGCCTTGTGACACGAAACTCCTCTGCTGTGAGAATCGCTTTCCATGCTTCCTCACTTTTGTCTAAGCGATGGTCTGGTTTCAGATTGCCCTTGGTTGCATAATGTATCACATCATTCCAGTTCATGATTGTAAATTTTATTGAAGAAGGCAAAGTTAGTTTGCTTCGGTGTGAGCGGAAATTTTATTTCAAAAGGATGTAAAAAATAGTACACGATTTTTTCAGTGATGTATTCTAATAGCTCACAAATAGTTTTTGTGTTGATTTGAAATCGCTTAATGTTGTCAAAAAAAATAGCAACATGTCAATTTGGAAATCACCAGCAACAAAGGAGGTATTAACACATGGCGGAAGCCGGTGTATGCCGGGACATTTGGGAATTGAAATCACTGAGGTGGGAGAAGATTTTGTGAAAGCCCGGATGCCTGTTGACCAGCGCACTACGCAACCTTATGGCATTTTACATGGCGGTGCATCAGTCGCGTTGGCGGAATCACTTGGTAGTGTAGCGGGAACGATGTGTGTGGATATCGGACATCAGGCAGTGGTCGGTTTGGAAATTAATGCCAACCACATTCGCCCGGTTAAAAGCAGTTTTGTTGAGGGAGTGGCAAAGCCGCTGCACATTGGAAAAACAACACAGGTCTGGGAAATAAAAATCACGAATGATGATGGTAAATTAGTGTGTGTGAGCAGAATTACACTTGCGGTGATTGAGTTGAAAAATCCTTAGAAACCTTGTCAAAATAAATTCCGCTTACATGGAATCTGTTGTAAAATACTACCACATAGGCACATAGGAAACATAGATATGGCACGTTTCCCAAATAACTTCAATGCATCTAATATCTAAAGTCTCATATCTGCTAATGCAGGATTTAAAATTGCAGATGTTATTCAGAACAATATTCTTTTTCTCAGTGAGCAAATTCCGGTACTTCTTCCACCAGCTTTAATAATTTTTTGACAACCGCATCATAGCCTTCTGCCGGCTGAAAAGTGCTGATAAACGTGAATATTTTTTTGGTGGGGATGAAGGTGTCAAGAATCGGGGTGTTCAGGTGTTCCAATGTTTTGTTGATGGTTTCCTGTGAGGTCATGCTGTGAATGCGGTTTGGTAATAAGACAACTTTTAGCGCGGGATTATCATCGAATGCCGGTGCAATATCTTTTAATGTTTTTTGCGCAACCATCACATCATTCATGGATAAACTGGTTGTCACCACAACGAGGTTGCTATGTGCTGAGATTCGATGGGTGGCATAATCGCTGGTGTTCGCAGCGCTGTCAACAATGATATAATCTACAGAACTACTTTTCTGATACAGTTTGATGAGTTTCACAACGCTGGTTTCTTCCGTTTGCACCAAATCAAGCTGGCTGTGATTTTTGGTATATCTGCCGCTTAATTCATTTTTTCTGACCGCGCTGAGGGAATAATTAACATCCGTCTCAATCAACACGACTTCTTTACCCATTTTCTTGAGGGTGGTTGCAACATTGATGGCATTCGTAGTTTTGCCCGTACCGCCTTTGCGGCTGATGAATGAAATTACTTTTGTCATGATTCCTTTGTTTTGAAGTAAATTTCGGATACCTTTTGGCACAAAGTAAAAGGTTTTATCCACATGAGGTCGTTAAAGCGTTCACTTTTAAATGATTATTATTCCCTTTTGCTATTATTCCCAAGGTGCATTATCTATATTTGAATCCTTAAACTATTTTATGATGAATTACAAGACTACAATTACGGAATGTTTCAAATCAACATTCAAAATGAGTTTGATGGTGATGATGATTTTATCCGCAACCGTCACTTCATTTTCACAAATCATCAATACGTTTCCCCGCGTTGAAAATTTTGAATCATTCAACCTGTGCGGAACCAATTGTGGCGACCCCTGCACATTAGCTAACGGATGGGTCAATGCAGCGAATGATGATGTGGACTGGACAACGAACAACGGGGCAACTCCAACACCGAATACAGGACCTTCCATGGACCACAATCCGGGCATTCCCCCGGGAAAGTATCTTTATGTGGAAGCCTCCTCATGCTTTAATCAAACTGCGGCATTGCTGACGCCTGAGATTGACCTGAGCGTGGTTCCTAATTTGACTGCCAGCTTTTGGTATCATTTGTACGGAAATAATGTTGGAACCCTACATGTGGATATTTCAACCGATGGAGGAAATAACTTTATTAATGACATTATTCCTTCCTTTACTGATAACACTGATGCTTGGCAAAAAAAGAATGTCAGTCTGAATGCTTATGTCGGTGATACTGTGATTCTGCGCATCAGAGGGGTAACAGGAAATGGAGCATTGAGTGATATCGCGATAGATGATTTCCAATTTGAAGTCTTACAAAATAGCGATGCGGGTATCGCAGTGATTGATGCTCCGGTGAATCCAATCACTGCCGGATTGCAGGATGTCATTGTCCGGATTCAAAATTTCGGTTCTGACACGATTACTAATGTTGATATTGAATGGAGTATCAATGGTACGAATCAGACTACATATCAATGGACAGGAACCCTCTTATCCGGTCAGGTGTCAGCGCCTGTGATGATTGGAGATTTCAATTTCCCGTCCGGGTTGACGGATTTGAGAGTTTGGACTGCAAACCCAAACGGGATGTCAGACAGTCAAAATTCGAACGATACCCTTGCTGTTGTTTTGTGTTCCGCGTTGAGCGGAACTTACAATGTTGGTGGCGTCAATCCTGATTTTAATTCAATCAGTGATGCGATATTTTCTTTGTCAACCTGCGGCACCTCCGGTCCGGTTATTTTAAATCTGACTGACGGACCTTTCAATGAACAAATTACGCTTCCCGTCATCAACGGTGCAAGCGCAACCAATACGATTACGATTAACGGAAATGGCGAAACGATTTCCGCAACTCCCGACCTGAACAACCGGCATGTAATTTTAATTAACGGAGGGAAGCATTATATTTTAAATGATGTGACGATAGTTTCAAACAGCAATACTTATGGTTGGGGAATCAGGCTAACCAATGCCGCTGACAGTAATTTCATTAAAAATTGCGTGATTGACTTATCGGCTGTCACCAGCATGCAGTCATCAAATTCAGCCGGGATTATCTCCACTTCATCTCCAATCTCTGATGCGGGAGCAGGTAATAATGCAAAGCAACTCACGATTGAAAATAATACCATCATCGGTGGATTTTACGGAATCAGACTCAATGGAACACAACTTTCCAAATCCATCAATAACATCGTTAACGGGAATTTAATCACCAACTTTTATTCTTATGGTATTTATTTAATTGATTGTGAAAGTAATATCCTTTCGGGCAATAATATCAATCGCTCAACCAGAAGCTCTGTTGGGACTTTCTACGGGATTTTTCTTGACATCAGGACTCAGAATAACCTGATTGAAAAAAACAGAATTCACAACACTCATGGCGCTGCATCAATGCTCACCGGTTCGGCACACGGCATTTATTTTTCAAGTTCGAACACTTTGGCAGGCTTAGAAAATAAAGTCGTTAACAACGCGATTTATAATTTCAACGGGACTGGACCGGTTTATGGAATCTATAACTTCACTTCATCGGGAAGCCGGATTTATCACAACACAAT
>JBGTCY010000005.1:0-6641 GCA_041748615.1 Chitinophagales bacterium | reverse complement strand
GGAAGGTAAATCATGCCAATAAACAAGTTTTAAAAATCTCTTTACCAGTCAAAAAAAGACCTTGGATGGATGGCATCTTCTCCCAAATTCAGAATCTAAGCCCCCCTTTTAATTATTCTAATGCATAATCCGGGTTTAACTCCCCCATCCCGAACGTCAGCACAAAAACCGAATAGCCGATGTTGACTAAATAGTAGCCGACCAATAGCAAGTCATTCACGCTTTTTGCCAGCGGCAAACTGTGGCTGAATAAGTTATTGAGATAAATCCTGCCTGATTGATGCAGCAAGTGCCCTACTCGTAAAATCACAAGGACAACAATACCCAGGTAACAAATCAAGTAAGCTAAATGGAAAGTATTCATAGTTCTGTTAGTTTAGTAATTTCAATAAATACTGAAAGTTATTCGCAAAAAAATATTAAAACATTTTCAGCAATTGCTTATAAAACCAGTTTTCATCAGAGCCTGCCGCTTTTTCCAGCATCCGGTCAACTTTTTGGGTGAAATCCAGCAAATCCTCAGAAACCTTTTTCAGTTCTTTCGCTCCTGCATCCGATGAATCTTTTATTTGACTTACTTCCTCAAGCGCTTTGATTGCCGGCTCCAATTCTCTCCTCTTGCGCTCGCGCACCACTTGCTTCGCCAGTTCCCAGATTTTTTTATCCGAATAAAAATATTCCTTGCGGTCGCCAGGTTTCTGTTCTTTATGAATAACTCCCCAATCAAGCAAAGCCCGGATATTCATGTTGGCATTTCCCCGCGACATACTCAACTCTTCCATGATTTCTTCGGTGGAAAGCGGTTGAGGAGAAATCAATAACAACGCGTGGATTTGCGACATCGCCCGGTTTATCCCCCAACTTGAACCTAAAGTTCCCCACGTCTGAATGAATTTCGTTTTGGCTTCCTGATACTGCATGATGCAATATTACAAACTATTCTTGAATTTTCAAAACTTATTGAAAATTAAATTCCTCGGACAAATACAATTCTGAACTTTTACCTTCGGTTACAATAAATCATTCTTTTATTCCATGAGCATAAAATCAGAAAAAGAATTCATAAAAAAGGAAATTGAAAAGATAGAGGATGCATCACTCTTGAAGTTATTGAGATATCTAATCCTTTTCGGTAATAAAAACGAAGGGCGTATCAGCCTTGAGCAATACAACAAGGAATTAGAAGCGGCAGAGGCAGAAATCGAAAAAGGCGAGTTTGTCACTAATGATGAGTTAAAAATGCAAATGCTGAAATGGCAAAAAGAAAAAAGCCTTTAATAATTTGAAACAAACGTGCTGTAATTTCATTCAAACAGATTTATCATTACATCAGCGAAGCTTCTTTTTCAAATGCTGAAAATGTGAGAACAGGTATTGTTAAGATAGTTGACAGTCTGCCGATAAATCCGGAAATATTTCCACCTGATAAATTCAAAAAAATAATCCAGGTAATTATCGTCCTTTTGAAAAGTATTCTTAACGTATTACCTATAAACATTCTCCTGAAAAAATATTTATACTCCGTATCAGGCATGTAAAGCAAGAGCCTAAGCTGCACTGATTTTCCCAATATTCCCTACCTTTATCCCTATTTTATGCCAACCAAAGAACTCACCGTGAGCGTCAGCAAAGAGGTATTGACAAAAGCGTGGCAACTCATTTGTACCGCCCGCGCTCTTTCCGATTTATATGAAAAAAATAAAGACGTGTGCAGCAAATACGTCCATGCCACCTCCAAAGGCCATGAAGCTATTCAGCTTGCCTGCGCGCTCCAACTGTTGCCGCAGGACTTTGTCGCCCCGTACTACCGCGATGACTCCATCCTCCTCGGCATCGGCTACACGCCTTATGAATTGATGCTGCAAGTTCTGGCAAAAAAAGACGACCCATTCTCAGGCGGCAGAACATACTACTCCCACCCCAGTTCCCGCAGGGACAACATGCCCAAAATCCCCCACCAATCCTCCGCCACCGGCATGCAAGCCATCCCCACCACCGGCATCGCCCAGGGCATTCAATTCTTAGAACAACAAGGTCTCAAACACCTCATCACCAGCCTAAAAAAAACCAACTCCGAAAACAACACAAACACCAATTCCATCCCTGACAACGAAAACAATCCGGACACCCCCTCTCCTTTGGAGAGGGGGGTGTGGGGTGAGGCTAGATGGGCTGCCCCTGTCGTAGTATGTTCTTTGGGTGACGCTGCAATAACCGAAGGCGAAGTAGCCGAAGCCTTTCATTTCTCCGTGCTCAAGTCGCTGCCCATTCTCTACCTCATCCAGGACAACGAATGGGACATCTCAGCCCACGCCCGCGAAGTGCGCGCGATGAACGCAGTGGAATTTGCCAAAGGATTCAAGGGATTGCAAACATATTCCGTCAACGGCTCCGACTTCATCGAAAGTTATGAGGTGTTGCGCGAAGTCATCAAAAAAATCCGCAAAGAACGCAGACCATTCCTTGTCCATGCGAAAGTGCCGCTGCTCAACCACCACACTTCGGGCGTCCGCAAAGAGTGGTACCGCCCGAAAAAAGATTTGGAAGAACACGCTCAGCGCGACCCGTTTCCGCTGCTCCGCGAACAGTTGCTCTCAACAGGTTTTGATGAAGATGAATTAAATGATATTCAACAACACGCTAAAGAGCAGGTTGACACAGACTACCAACGCGCCCTTCAAGCCGATGACCCCGCGCCTGAATCGCTCACTGAACACATCTTCGCGCCCACGCCCGTCACTGAAGAACAAGGCGATCGCAATCCGCAAAACGGAGAGAAAGTAGTGATGGTGGATGCCGCCCTCCATGCCGTGGATGAAATCCTCAAAAAACATCCCGAAGCGTTGCTCTACGGACAAGACGTGGGCGGTGAACTCGGAGGCGTGTTCCGCGAAGCCGCCCTCCTCGCCAAAAAATATGGTGACGCCCGCGTGTTCAATACGCCTATCACCGAAGCATACATCATCGGCAGCACCGTAGGCATGTCCGCTGCCGGCTGCAAGCCGATTGTCGAAGTGCAGTTTGCCGACTACATTTGGCCCGGTCTCAACCAACTGTTCACCGAAGTCAGCCGCTCGTGTTACCTCAGCAACGGCAAGTGGCCCGTGCAAACGCTCATCCGCGTGCCCATTGGCGCATACGGCAGCGGTGGACCCTACCACTCATCGAGCGTGGAGTCGGTTGTCCTCCAAATCAAAGGCGTCAAGGTCGCCTACCCTTCCAACGCAGCCGACATGAAAGGTCTCATGAAAAGCGCGTTTTACGACCCCAACCCTGTGGTGATTTTCGAACACAAAGGCTTGTACTGGTCGAAAGTCCCCGGCACAACTGACGCGAAAACCATCGAGCCTGACGAGCATTACATCATCCCGCTCGGCAAAGCCCGCATAGATTTACAAGCCGATGAAAACGAAGTGAAAAACGGCAACACCCTCACCGTGATTACCTACGGCATGGGCGTTTACTGGGCAAAAAATGCCGCCAAAAATTTCCCCGGACAAATCGAAATCCTCGACCTCCGCACCCTCAACCCGTTGGATGAGGAAATGATTTTCGCCTCCGTAAAAAAACATAACAAGTGTATTGTGCTGACGGAGGAAACTGTTACGCATTCATTCGCTGAAGCATTGGCTGGAAGAATTGCTTCCGAATGTTTCCAATGGCTCGATGCTCCGGTGAAAATTATCGGGTCGGTGAACACCCCTGCTATTCCGTTAAATTCAACATTAGAGAAAACGATGTTGCCGAGCGCGGAAAAGGTGCTGGCTGTGATGGAAGAACTTTTAAATTTTTGATTGAGTAATCTTCCAAAGAAATTTATCCCAAAAGAAATGTAAAAACGCAGTGTTCGGGATATATCGGAAAAGCGCATCAAAGTTCAAAACCTGTTTACCGATGGTATAACTACCCCAAAACTTTCACTATCAGATCCTCTGCAATTAATGCCTCTGTATATTTATGGTCGTGGTAATAATGCAGATAGAATTTGAGGTGGTCCGGTTTATCATTGATTTTAAAATATTCAATGGTGACATTTCCATAAGCCTGATTGATTTTGGTTTGTTCATCATTCAGTTTAAAACGGGGTTTGAGATAATGTCGTTCTTTTGTTTCGGCAACATCCTTTTTTAAGATGGTTTTGCTATCCGAAAGTTGAAGAACGTAACCTTGTGCTTTCACCTGTTCTTTCAGATATTCAAAAAAATGCTGGAAATCAGCTGGTGAAAATATTTTTTCAGCATAGTAACAAACGAAACCGAAAGTGGAGCGACCTTCAATAAAGTCAATTTTGAAAACAGCATCATCCTGATGTGATGATTGATGAATCAGTTTTTGATGAATCAACTCGACCAACCTTTCTTTCCGGATACTATTCGCCCATACTTCGCCCGATAATTTTTCCTCTTCTGAGATTTCCATTTGTTCATAGATAATTTCTTCTTTCTGCTGGGGAAAGTTTTTTTCCGATGAAAATAATTGATTGAAAAACTCTTTGATATTCATAGTATGTAAAACCAACTTTTTGATTGAGAGTTCATGTCCCCGATTTTTAAAATAAAAAAACCGCTGTTTCCTCTTCGAAAACAACGGCTTTTTTATTTTTTGAGGAATTAATTTTTTATTCCGCGAGTAATTTTTTGAAATACACTTTTTCTCCTTCATTTATCCGGAGGATATAAACTCCTGTTTTAATTTTTTCATTTAAATCAAACGAGAGTTGATGGTAACCCGGCAAATCTGTTTTTTCCGCCAGTACAGCCACAGAACTACCAGCTATGTCAAACAACTCAAATTTAATTTGACTCTCATCATGCACATAATACTGCACATTCAACCTTTCGCGAAAAGGATTGGGATAAATGCTCATGGTTTTCACTTCATCAGCGTTCACGGGTTGAATGCCGGTAAGGATGATTTGATTGAAAGAAGAAGTTGTTGCCGAGTAGCGGGCGCGGTAAATGATGTCTCCTGCTACGGAGGCATTTCCATTCGCGCCATTTCCGACAAGATAAAAAGTAACAGGTCCGATATTAGTAGCGGGCGCCTGCCATCTGAATGTCCATGCCGCGGTGGTGTTGGCATTGTTATGACCGACATATTGACGGTTTCCGATGCTGCTCAGTGAAGTACTGTTTGGATTTGTTAATGTAAATGTTCCCGCTCCATTATTATTTTGGTCTAACGCGGTGACTTGAAATCCTTTAACCGGTTGTTGAACGGTTCCCATATTTACCGTCATATTATAAATCGAACCGGGAGTATAACCGCTGGCAATGCTGGGAGTAGCGACAGATGCAAGCGACAACTTGGTCGGGTCTAAATTTTCACTGCTGCCTGTGTGACAACCCGAAACTGCACAGGTTTGTTCACCGGGTGCTCCGGTGTGTCCTGCCGGTGGTGTGGTGATATTAGTGTAAATAAATGCAGGTTGGAGTGTTAAAATAGCGGCAACAAATGTGGCGGCAATAAAAATGAGTCCGTTTCTTTTCATATAGATTTAGTTTTTAAGGACGTAAAAATGGTAAAAAAATGTTGCATCGCCTACATATCTAAAGATAATAAATCTTCACAACAGGTTTGACGGACATGAAAGTTTTAGTATTTTTAAGTCCATTTTGAAAAAACGTATAAATTAAAAAACCAAAACAACGTCATGAAAAATTTACTAACCATTGTTTTCTGTCTTTCAATTGCATTTTTCGCGAGCGCGCAAAACCAATTGAAAGTCAATCCCAATTTCAGTTTTGACCTGGCATCCCCAGGAGTTAAAAATGACTTTGATGCAATCAAACTCAGGCATCAATTATCACAAAGCCTGAATCGGGGAGGCAATGAAGTAGAAATTCTGATTGATTACGCTGATTCAAATGGTGATGACATCTTTTTGATTCAGAATATTAACATGAATTATACTTTACCGCCTGATACAGAAATCACTTATGTTGTAGTTGGGTTTGATACTTTACATGACGTTGTCACCGACATCGGATACGCGTATTCGGATTTTGACTCTGTAAGAGTGGATACGCTCTATTTCTTGTTTGGTCATGAAAATAATTCAAATACTACTGATAGTATAGTGATTAAAGTTATCCAACTTAATGCAAACGGATATCCGACTACAACCGAGTTATGGAGTGATTTTTTTACCTCAAGCAGTTCTTTCACGGGGTTGCCAAACTGGACAAACATCATTTTAGCTGAAGTACCGGTAGGATTAGTACTGCCACCTAATACAAGATTTGGACTTAAAATAGAATATTACGGAGCCAAAGAAGACACCTTTGGCATCGTTTACAGTTTTGTGGATAAAGGTCCATGTCCAACATTTAATACGAATGTCTCCGCAGAGCTCTCTGATTTTTGGCCAAACTCCTACCGTTTTGACCTCTTCAACAGCATGTTACTCCCAACAGCTACAGGTCAGGATATCTTTCTGGATTGTGACAATAATGGAACTCCAGAAACACCCTGGTTCATGCAAAATATCAACTTTTATACTCAGGTTACAGGCTTTCTTGCCGGTGGCGGACCCGGACCACAAGGTTGTGATACACTCTCAAATGTGCTACCTACGCATCAAATCGGATTATATCCAACTCAAAACGGATACGTTTCCGGCAATAACGAATATGGCGACC
>JBGTCY010000004.1:0-24368 GCA_041748615.1 Chitinophagales bacterium | reverse complement strand
CTCTTCTTTCTTTTTTGAAATCGTGATGTTTTCGCGTTGAATGTTTTTATCTGTGTAAATATCCACCGCGAGCGGAACTTGAAATACCGGAATTTCATCTCCCTGAGTTTGTTGAATGGTAAGTGTGATGTTAGAGTTGATTGCCGAATAGGTGTATTTGATATCCAACTTAGGATGTCCGGGCGATAGAAACCATTGATTGAAAAACCAATTCAGGTCTTCACCCGATGCTTTTTCAAACGCGAGGCGCAGGTGATGGACTTCAACGGCATCATAAGCATTATCATGCAGATAGGTTTTTACGCCCTTGTAAAAAATTTCATCGCCCAGATAATTACGCAGCATGTGCAGAACCAGCCCGCCTTTGGCATAAGAGTGCGAATCGAACATGTCTTCCTTGTCATTATAATAAAAACGGATGAGCGGCTCCTGATACATCCACGACTCGCGCACATACCCTTTCTGCATTTCAAGGCGTTTCATTTCCGCTGCATTGATGCCGTATTTATATTCTTCCCACAGGTATTCTCCATAGGTGGCGAATCCTTCATTAAGGGTGAGGTTGGACCATGACTCGCAGGTTACTATATTTCCAAACCATTGATGCATCAGTTCATGGGCAACGATGTCCTCGAAACTGCCATCAATCATTTCGCGCTTGGTCTTTTGAACATACTCAAAGTAAATGCTGGCGGTCGTATTTTCCATCGCACCGGAAACGAAATCGCGCACAGCGACCTGAGCGTATTTCTGCCACGGATAATCAAATCCAAATTTGTCGGAAAAAAACTCCATCATTTCGGGGGTGTTACCGAAGATGTCGTAGGCATAGGGTTCAAATTCCTTTTCCACGTAATAGTCTACCGCGATGTCGCGCCACTGGTCTTTCACAACCGCATAATCACCAATCGCCATCATGAAAAGGTATGGAGCATGCGGCATGTCCATGTTCCAATAGTCCGTACGTGTGCCATCGTTGTTTTTCACGGATTCCACCAGCAATCCGTTTGATAGGGTTACTAAAGTATCAGGAACAGTAATGTAAATTTCCTGGGTCGTGCGCTCGTTCGGTTTGTCAATCGTGGGAAACCAGCAGGAAGATGACTCAGTTTCGCCTTGCGTCCAAACCTGAAAGGGTCTCCCTTTTTCATTGTTGAGCGGATTGATGAAATACAATCCCTTGTCAGAACTAATTGCCTCACTGCCGCCTTCTTTAAGTTCATTGGGTTTGGCGACATAGCTAATTGCAATGTGATAAGTATCTTTTTCCGTGAAGAGCCGCGGAAGCGAAATATGCAGTTGCATGGAATCGTATTCAAAAGGGAGCGGGGTGATTCCATTTTGGTCTTTGATGCCGATTTTCAGAATGTCAAAACCTTTTGCATCCAGCGTGAGGGAATTTGAAGGACGTGAATAGGGTTTCAATGTCAGCACCGCTTCGCCAAGCAAATACTGCTTTTCAAAATCAAACCGCACATCCAGCCAGGTGTGCAGCAGGTCATGGACTCTGCTGGCGCTTTCCTGGTATTCACCTTTTGGACGCACCATAATATCATCCAGCTTGACCGAAAAGTCTGATTTTGATTTTTTTGTCGTGCTACAGGATGCAATCAACAACGCTAACAAGACAGGAATTAAAAAACGGTAACGCATCATCATTTTTTTTGAAGCGGCTAAAATAGTTAAATCCGCCTGATTTAAAATTGATTCACATGAAATGGGTTTTAGGACAAAATGTACAGTTGTCATTTCATCTGCCTATACTGGCGTGACGGAATCCCCTGCTGATTACAAACACATGGGGATGCTCCGATACTCGGAGCATGACACAAGAAGCGCAATTTGATCACACCTCTTTAAATTACAGATAAACGGTTTTAATAAATTTAAACGAACATTCGTTTTCAGCAGGCAATTCAAACAGCAAAAAAATCCAAAAACACGATTGATTATCTTTGGCATTCAACTAAAAAGTCTTGTCGCAATATTTAATCAATCTTAACGGAAAAGAATATCGGGTTGTACTGGAGGGGGATAAAATATTCTTGAACGGAACAGCGGTTAATCTTGATGTTGCTCAGATAAGGGAAAAAGAATGGCATTTACTCCGTGACGGGAAATCATACAGGATAGAATGGAATGACGGAAAAATTGAAGAAAAAGAAATCAGCCTGAAGGTGAACAATACGCAATATCAGGCTGCGGTAAAAGATAAGTTTGACCTGTTGTTGGAAAAGATGGGAATGTCGGACAAAGGCACAAAACAGGCAGGCGCTTTAAAATCACCCATGCCCGGAAAAGTTTTACGCATTGATGTTGAGGTGGGACAGACGGTAAAGAAAGGCGATGCCATCCTGATATTGGAAGCCATGAAAATGGAGAATGCCATCAAAGCGCCAGGAGAAGGAACAGTGAAAAGCATTTTGATTAAAACAGGCGATGCCCTGGAAAAAGGCGTGGTGATGGTGGAGTTTGAGTGATGTTATAAAAATTTCTCTCCCTTTTCTTTTTTTACTTCCGCAGTGATTTCCTTAATCTCCTGTTCCTTTTCCCGTTTGCAAATGAGCAGGGCATCCTTAGTATCTATCACGCAATAACCCTCAAGCCCTTGCAGCACTACCAACTTATCATCAGGCGCCATCACCATATTATCTTTTGAATCAAACAGCATTACATTTTTTCCTGAAACAGCATTGCCCTGTTTTTCTTTTTCATACAACTCGTAAAGCGACTGCCAGGTGCCGAGGTCAGACCAGCCGATGTCAGCGGGAATCACGAATACATTTTCTGCTTTTTCCATAATGCCATAGTCAATGGAAATATTTTTACAAAGTGAATAGGCATGAGCGATAAATGGCTTTTCCTGCTCGCTGTTGTACTTGCCTTTTCCTTCATGAAACGCGTCATAAACTTCGGGTAGGTCCTTTTTGAACGCGGCAAGTATCGAGCGGACATTCCAAACAAAGATGCCTGAATTCCAGAGGAAATCACCGCTTTTCAGAAAGCTTTTCGCCAATTCGAGATTGGGTTTTTCGGTAAAAGTTTTCACCTTGTAGATTTCTCCGCTACGATGATTGTCCAAAAACTGAATGTAACCGTAACCGGTATCCGGGCGTGTGGGCACGATGCCGAGCGTGATGAGAGAGTCGGCTTCATCCACGAATTGCAACCCGTTTCTGGCTACATCTGCAAACACATCTTCCTTCAGCACCAAATGGTCGGAAGGCGCTACCACCATGCTGGCGTAGGGATTGATTTCTTTGATTTTGAAGGAGATATAAGCAATGCAGGGCGCTGTATTTTTTCGCATCGGCTCGCTCACAATCTGGTTTGGGGTGAGTTCGGGCAGTTGTTTTTTGACGATATCGGTATAATGCTCATGCGTCACCACATAAATATTCTCTTTTGGAACAATCCGTGCAAACCTTTCATAGGTCATTTGAATCAGCGTTTTTCCCGTGCCGAGAATGTCTAAAAACTGTTTGGGTAATCCAATCCTGCTTTTGGGCCAAAAGCGACTTCCGATTCCTCCTGCCATGATGGCTACATAATGGTCTTTTTGTTCCTTCATTTCAAAATTTTGTGAAAAATAGGGATAATTCGGGGTTGATTAAATGTAATTAAATTATGGATTTTCTCTAAAGCTAAATCGGTTGGAATTCTTATTAATTTACCCTTCTGATAATCAATGATTTATGAGTTTTCTTCCGGAAAGAAAGTTAAAAATCATTTTCCTGCTCAACCATTCTTTTGCTTTTTACGTCTTGGGACAAAAATACCTAAATCAATACTTGCATTTGCAGGTATTTTTAGTAACTTGCAGGAACAAAGATTAAAATAAAGTCGCCTATTACTGATTTCTACACTTAACCGACCGCTTTCTTTCACCATACAGTTGCGCGACTGCAATTGTTAAAAGGAGTTGAGCCGGTAATTTATCAATCATTTTCTCGTTTTTGACGGGTTTGAACAAAAAAACAAAGTAAAGAATTATGTCCACCACATTAGCCCCACCTGCAAAAGACAAGCTCAAATCTTCCCTCCAGGAATATTTCGGTTTCAAAACATTTAAAGGCAACCAGGAACCTGCCATCAAAAGTATCATGAGCGGCAAAGACACCTTTGTCATTATGCCGACCGGAGGCGGAAAATCCTTGTGTTACCAGTTGCCCGCCATCCTGAGCAAAGGCACCGCCATTGTCGTCAGTCCGCTGATTGCGTTGATGAAAAACCAGGTGGATTTGGTGCGCGGATACAGCAGTAATGAAACTATTGCTCATTTTCTGAATTCATCCCTGAGCAAACAACAGATGAAACAGGTGCGCGAAGATATTCTCGCTGGAGAAACCAAACTGCTGTATGTCGCTCCAGAATCCCTGACCAAAAAAGAAAACATCAGCTTTTTGAAAGATGTTAAGATTTCTTTCATCGCGGTGGACGAAGCGCATTGTATCAGCGAATGGGGTCATGATTTCAGACCTGAATACAGGCGCATCCGCGACATGATGGAACTCATCGGTCAAAAAGTTCCGCTGATAGCGCTCACCGCAACGGCAACCCCTAAAGTGCAAACCGATATCGTCAAGACTTTGCAACTCAACAAACCCAATATCTTCATTTCTTCTTTTAACAGAGCCAATTTGCTCTACGAAGTGAAGCCAAAAGGCAAAAAAGAGAATGTGCTGAAAGCCATCGTGCAGTTTGTGAAGGCGAATACCG
This sequence comes from Chitinophagales bacterium, assembly GCA_041748615.1. GTDB lineage: Bacteria > Bacteroidota > Bacteroidia > Chitinophagales > CAIOSU01 > JBGTCY01. The sequence continues at coordinate 19,649 of JBGTCY010000004.1, read as the reverse complement.
GCAAATCAGGAATCATTTACGCGCTCAGCAGAAAATCCACGGAGGAAATCGCGGAGTTTCTGAATGTGAATGGGGTGAAAGCTGCGCCCTACCATGCCGGGCTGGAACAGCCGCACCGCGCTTCCATTCAGGATCAGTTTCTGATGGAAGATATTGATGTCATTGTAGCCACCATTGCCTTTGGAATGGGGATTGACAAACCTGATGTTCGTTTTGTGATTCATTATAATATCCCCAAGAGTATAGAAAACTATTACCAGGAAACCGGTCGCGCGGGTCGTGACGGATTGGAAGGAAAATGTATCGCGTATTACAGCTATAAAGATATTTACAAGCTGGAAAAATTTCTGCGTGACAAATCACTCAGTGAGCGTGAAATGGGTTCTCACCTTTTGACGGAAGTGATTGCATTTGCCGAAACACCCGTGTGTCGCAGGAAATTCCTGATGCATTATTTCGGAGAAGATTATACGGAAAAAAATTGTGGCGCCTGTGATAATTGTTTGAATCCGAAAGAAACTATCGAGGGAAAAGACTTCATCGTGCTGGCGTTGAAAACCATTTCCTTGGTCAAAGAAAATCATGGCATTCAGGACATCGTTAATATTCTTGTTGGAAAAAAGACACAGGAATTAGTCACTTTCGGTTACAATAAATTGGATGTATTCGGAGCGGGCGCGGATAAAAACGAGATGTTTTGGAATTCCATCATCCGGCAGGCGATGCTGTTGGGATTGATGAACAAAGACCTTGAACATTTTGGATTACTGAAATTCACTCCCGAAGGAAAGAAATTTCTCTCAAAGCCCTTCAATGTCCAAATCGCGCTCAATCATGATTTTGAAAAAGAGGCAGCCGAGATGGATGATGAAGCCGATGAGGCGAGACCGGGCGCGCTTGATAATGTCCTTTTGAATATGCTGAAAGAATTAAGGAGAAAAGTTGCCAAAGAGCAAAATCTTCCACCTTATGTCATCTTTCAGGACCCATCATTGGAAGATATGGCGACTCAATATCCCATCCATATTGATGAACTGTCCAACATTACCGGAGTCAGCAAAGGAAAAGCCTTGAAATACGGCAAACCATTCATCGCGCTCATAGCCAAATATGTTGAGGATAATGACATTGAACGCACGACTGACTTGGTTGTGAAAAGCATCGTGAATAAAAGCGCGATGAAAGTGTATATTATTCAGAGTATTGATAAAAAAATTCCGCTGGATGATATCGCCCGCAGCAAAGGTTTGAAACAGGATGATTTATTTAATGAAATCAAAACCATCGTTGACAGCGGCACGAAAGTGAATATCAACTACTGCATTGATGAAGTGGTGGATGAAGAGTTGCAGGAAATTGTTTTTGATTACTTCCGTCAATCGGAAAGCGACTCATTGGAAGATGCTTACCGTGAGTTAAAAGATGAGGGAATTTCTCTGGAGGAGTTGCGATTGATGCAAATAAAATTTTTGTCAGAGGTTGCTAACTAATAGTTTGAAAAAACTTTTGAAGCCGCTTTTTGTACATTCAATTCCTGTTTTATTCCTCTCACTCTATTGCGTTTCCTGTAATCAGCCCGTTCCTGAAAATCAAAAATTGATTACGGATATTGATTCATTGCGAACAGAAATCCGTGAATTGAAAAAAGCCCTTGAGCTACAGCAGGATTCTTCCAAAAAGCTGATTGTACAAGATTCTGTTCCAAAGGTAAAAGTCGATGACACTGTAATTAAAAAGAAAACCGAACCTCCGGTAGTCAAAAAAGTCACGCCCTCTCCGCAAAAGTCACCGATGGAAAGTGATACCCTTTATCATTACTATTCCAACGGAAAAATATCCGTCAAAATCACCCCGTGGCAGGAAGGCAGACGCAAGTCGTTTTTCTATGATTTGTATGGAGCAGAAACTTTTCAGATTGAGGATGTTCGCCTGAGTTATTCCGTTACCACGCAATTAAAATTTCATCCCAATGGTGCGGTGAGCAAAGCTGAAATTCACAGTAATCCCGGAGCCAGCAGGTATTGGTATGAATCCACAATTACATTCAGCACCACGAATGACCCATTATTAAAATACAGCCGGCAGATGCCTCAGGAGCGAATTGACCTCGATGAACAAAAACCCATGTTTTGGAACAAACAGAAAAAGGAATGGATGAGGCAGGAAATTGTACAGGAACAACCGGTGCCTGAAAAGTAAAAAAGCAGTTATTCTTTCGTAACTGCCGGTCTGATGGAAGCCAGAAAATTCCGCACCGCGTTGTAAGAAACCACATTGGCTTTGAAATATTCTTTAGCCTGTTCAACTTCAATTTCATTGGCGTCAAACTGTTTCAGAATATTCAGCAGGTGCATCTTCATGTGTCCTTTCTGAATACCTACGGTGGTCATGGATTTCACCGCGGCAAAATTGTTGGCAAGCCCCGCAGCGGAAGCAATCATCATCAGTTCACGCGCGGATGGATTGCCAAGCATTTCGAGCGAACGTTTCGCCATGGGGTGCAGTGTGGTTAGCCCACCAACAACACCCAGCGCCATCGGCACTTCTAATTGAAAATGAAATTTTCCGTTATCGAGTTTCACATCCGATAAACTTTGATAGCGACCATTGCGCGAGGCATAAACATGCCCGCAGGCTTCTGTCGCGCGAAAATCATTTCCTGTAGACAGCACCACCGAGTCAATTCCATTCATGACACCTTTGTTGTGCGTGGTGGCGCGGAAGATGTCCACTTTCGCGATTTTAATGGCTTTAGCAAATTTTTTAGCAAACTCTTCCGCTTCCATTCCTTCAATATTTCCAAGCGCGGGTATCGGGCACTCCACCCACGTGCGCACCAAACAGTCGGGCGTGTAATTGGAGAGAATACACATAATGATATGAATGTCGCGCTCCGCATCGTCAAATGCTTCATAAGAAAGCGCTTCACCTTTGAGCGTGGAAGCAAAATTTTCCAGCACTGAATTAATAAAATTTGCCCCCATTGAATCACAGGTTTCGAATGAGGCTTTCAGTTGATAATAATCGGTATCGAAAGCCGTCATATTCACCAACTCAATCTCCACAATGCCGCCCCCGCGTTCTTCCATGTTGCGCGTGATGGGATGCGCGTTTCTCAACATCACCGGCTTAATCTGTTTGATGAAATTTTTCAATTTCAGCACATCGCCTTTCCAGTTAAAATGCACCTGCCCGATTTTCACGGTGGAAATCACTTCCGAATGAAACCCTCCCCGCTCCTTCCAGAATTTCGCGCTTTGCGATGCAGCCGCTACAACAGAACTTTCTTCAATCACCATCGGAACCGCGTATGCTTTTCCATTAATCAAAAAATTAGGCGATACATTGTACGGAATGTAATAATTCGTCAACGTGTTTTCGCTGAACTCATCAAACAGTTTTTGCAAATCGGGGTTCGCATGCCAGTAGCTTTTGAATTCCCGGATAACTTCATCAGCGTTACCGAAAAAGTTGTTGGCTATCCATTCAAGTTTCGCCTGCTTGGAAAGTTTTGAAAATCCTTCAATAAATTTCATTTCAGATAATTGATGTGATGTAAAAATAAGGATTTAAGCGGTCAGGTAAGTTGACAATAGACAGCATGAATAAACAGTTAATCTCTCAAGATGTTTGAAAGAATTTTGAGCATGAGGATAAAAAAACATAATTATTCATCAGAAATACCGTGCGTAGAGCAGTCTGTACAATTTGTGTCTTAAGAGAGCTTACTGACAATTCAGCCATTGATTACAAACTGTCAATAAAGTTTATAGTTTTTAATTTTCTAAAATTGCAGGATGCTACAGGCTGAAAAACCCTATCACTACAAGCGTATTTTCTGGGATATTGACCCGGAGAAGCTCGATTACAAACTCCGGGCGAATTTCATCATCGAGCGGGTGTTTGAGCGGGGCGATGTGGAAGATATCCGGCAATGCAGAAGGTATTACTGAGATGAGAAAATACGGGAGGCGCTTACCAACGCTAAATGGTTTTCTTTGAAAACCGTTTATTTAGCCTGCGCTGTTTTAAATAATCAATTAACGGATTACAGATGCTACAATATAGCACAGTCGAATCCGGAACATTGGTTTTACTGAGAAAACTGATGTCCATTCGCGAACTAAGAAAATTCAGCCTGGTTGGCGGAACGGCTTTAGCATTGCGATACGGACACAGGCGTTCTGTTAACCTCCATTTTTTTTCGCAGGAAAAGTTCAGTACGGATAATGTTATTCATGCTTTAAAAAACAATTTCTCCGATTTTAATTTCAAAGACGCTCACAATCCGGTCGGTCTTTTTTGTTTTATCAATACCGTAAAAGTTGATTTTGTTCAGCATTATCATCACCAAATAATAGGCAGTATTGAAACTTCAGATGGTATCAGGATTTTTGGCGACAGGGATATTATGGCGATGAAGGTTTTCGCGATATTGAAACGCGCGCAGAAAAAAGATTTTTGGGACATTGACGAGTTGCTCAGAAACTATGGCGTAGAAGAAATGATTGATTGCTATTATGAAAAATATCCTAATCAAATGCTGGCAATTTCAATTCCTTTCGCCCTCACCTACTTCGCGGATGCCGAGGAAAGCGAAGAACCCGTGAGCCTGAAAGGGCAAACATAGGAAGGCGTGAAAGCGCATATTCAGCAAAAAGTGAGAGAATATCTGAGGTGAGCGAGAGTTTGGAGTTTATTGTCTTATGTTTAGAGTTAGTTTTAAACTCCAACCTTCAAATTACATTTATCGCCAATAGTATTGCTGCCTACACTCCGATAAATGCAGTACCTTTGCACTCTCAAATTGTCAGCGTCAGAATTATTTTTGTCAAATAAATCTTAATCAAAAAACAACGAACAAACGGCTTCATCAAAGCCCCGACATATTAGATAATGACGGAATATTACCTTCGCTTTAATTTTTACGTAGTCATTTTTTTTATTACATGCAACTGCCGGTTACTGGCGCAGGTGGCTCGTGATGCCGATACCATTCTGCAACAAGAAATTACGGATACGCTGATGAACGAAAATGATATTGCACCTATCCATTTTCAGGAAACGCTGGTAAAAGAGCAGGATACTTTCAATAATAAAAAAAGAAAGTATTCATGGCGCAACCTGCCTTTTTATCTCGATGACATCATGGTGATTGGCGGGGTAAATATCAGCGGCATTTACATGAGCAAAGATTTTCGCAATCTTTCGCATCGTCCCGGGTTTAATGTCGGGTTGGAGTCCTATTTTCCCGTACTTGACCACTTTTTTTTCAATTACGGTATTCAATATGCGCAAAAGAATTTCCGGCACGAATCTTATGCAATCAATTTTCGCAATCATTATATTGACATCCCCTTATTCTTTGCCTACGAGTTGCCCGAGTTCAATGCATTCGATTGGCGGTTTATGCTCGGTTATCAACTGAGTTTCAGGCTCAATTCAACTCAATCGCAAGCTTATCCAGAAGAAGTGTGGAATAATGAAAATGCAGTTGTCTATCCGGTTTCAGGCTTACATCGTGTTGACCCCGGATTTGTGTTTGGTACGAGCGCTGAATTCAGAAGTTGTTATGTCAGGTTCAAAGGATTCACGGGATTCACCAAATTAGTAAAAGAACGGCAGGGGATGATTAACGCATTTCATTTTGAGTTCGGCTTTTTCATTTTCAGAAATCTAAGGAGGTATCAGGAATGAAAAATCAACTCACGATTTATATCTTAATATTTCTTCTCATTCAGCCTGCCGTATCTCAATCCTTGCGTCAGCACACTGCGGAGAAACTGTTTCTTGAAAAATTTCCGGGAAAGGAAAACTATTTTTATTATGAAAAAGACACCCTGCAAATCAAACATGGAAAATATTCTTTTGACTCCGAATTGCTGATAGATTATGAGAAAGGAACGGTTGCTAATCTTCATATTTCGGGAACGTATGTTGACGGCAGGAAAAATAATGTGTGGACTTATGAAGAAGGACAATATCGCTTCAATGTTAAAACACTGAACAGAACCAATCTCACTTTAAATACCGCGCTTGATGGCATGGAATATAAACACACCATGCGCCTGTCAAATGGAATTCCTGAAGGAAGATGGCAAATTGCGCAAACCGACATCACCGGCAGCAGGCGTTCAACTGCTTCCCGCAACACGACTATTCAGTTCAAAAATGGAATGGCAACGGGCAACTTCAACTTTCATTATGTGTTTGATGAAAATGAATTCAAGGCGACCGGCAGATTAAATGAAGCCGGATTTTTAACCGGCACGCTCAAATTCGAATATGATTACAATGGTAATCATTATGAAGAGGAAAGAACATACAAAGATGGATTTTTATCCAAGCTGCGTATCACAAATAAAAACTCGAATGAAAAAATTTATGACATTGAATATCATGAAGTGATTTCAAGATTAAACGCGCTTGATAACAACAGCACCCTGAATTATAAAATCAGTGAAAAGGGTTTTGGAATTGAATTCAACAACGGATATCAATTATTTGAACCGAAACTGCTTGCGCAGAAAATCGGTAACGGTTATTTCAATAAGGCATTAAAAATATTTGATAAGTACCTATTAAATAACGGCTCCGAAAATAACTCGGTTGATAGTCCGGTCTATAATTTCACGCGCAGGTTTCAATTTATTTATCCTGAAACCGATGACTCCATGCTGGTGGTCATCAAAGCCAAGTCAGATACTTTACGCGAAACCTACCGTGAATATCTTACTAAGCCGAAGTTTTTAATCAACAAACTGCGCTCGGACAGCCTGATGTATTCGTTTGCTTTCATTGAAAAAGCTAAAGAAAAAATTGAAATCATCTATGAGGTGATTGAGAAAATCGAAAGCGGCTTTTTTGATTTTCAGTACCGTCCAAATTTCTATCGCAACGGCATAGAAGGATTGAACGCACCCGATACGGTGAAATTTGAATTCAATAATATAGAAAGTAAAGTGCCTTTTGATGTGAGTGTTTTGATTTTGAAGCCTGAAAACTTATTGATGCGGATTAAAAATTATCTGGATGCGTTGGAGATGCAGGCTGCTTTAATCATTGAATTTACACACAGGGAGCTTCAGTTTTTGCAGGAGGAAATTAAAATTGACAGCCTTGACATCAAAATCGTGGAACTCACCGATGCGGTGGACAGTCTGTATTCGAAAAGCCCTTTCATCCGGGAATATTTCAGCTTGGACCCGAAAGACAAAAAAAAGCCCGAGTCACTTGTTGCAACCATCTATAGCAAATTCAGAATTCAGACTGCCGAAAATCTATCCGCAACTTATGTCAGCGAAGATGTTTTTGAAAAGAAAATTGCTCACGGTGAGAAGTTGACAACTTTACTTCAAATACTGCTTGCGCAATATGAAAATTTTCATGAAATAGAAAGGATGCCGAAAAGATTAGACAGTATGTTCACGCGCTATATTCCCAACCCGTTTTTCGACCGCCCTGCCGAAAGCCGCATCAAATCAAATATTTATCAGCGGGGCGCGGTCAGACTACTGGAATATTATGTGTACATGCTGAAAAATGCGGACGAACAAAAAGACATTAATGCACGGGTGGAACAGATTTTCAAACTGAGAGATCGGCTAATCGAACTTGCCGCAAGGGAAGATGAGGAGGTGGACCGCATCAACAAAAGCCTGCGCAGGGAAAACGTACCGGAGAGAATAAAAAGAATACTCGGAGTATGAATAAATATCTATACAAGTATTTAAGCTGTGTTTTCTGTCTCCGGTGTATGTTGGTGTTCACGGGTTTGGTATTATTAAACACTGCCGCATTCAGTCAGACAGACAAGCGCTTTTTGGATAATAAAATCCTTTATACCAAATATACCGTTGCCGATAAAATCAAAGAAGACTCGAAGTGGTGGTGGGAGTTTGATGTGGTGTATCGCAGGCAAAGCGAACTGGGTAATGCAAATATTTTTCAACGCCCGCTTCGTTTCAGCGTGCGCCCGTGGATTGCCTACCAAGTCACAAAATTGACGCGCATCAGCTTTCAGCCTTTAGGCTACTTTAATTCCGCGCCCCGTTTTCCGCTTGAAACCGACATGGACAGCGATTTCGAACGTGAGCTGAGAACGACTATTCAGATTAATAACAATGTGTATTTCGGCAGGGTCAACTTTACGCATCGCATTCGTATAGAGTCGAGGTGGCGCGGCATTGATGAACCCGAAGGCGCCACGCAAAATTTTAGGGTGAGGTATCGCCTACGCACACGCATTCCGCTCAACACTGATTATTTTTATGTCAACAGAACTTTTTATATCAGCCAGTATTCCGAGATGCATGTAGAGTTCGGGAAAAATTACGGCACCAACTATTTGTCACAAAACAGAAATTACCTCGGTATCGGCTACCGCTTCTGGGACTGGGCGCGCGTGGAACTCGGCTGGATACATCAATATAATTTCAGAGGAAACAACCGCGACATTGACGTTTCCAACGGTCCGATGTTTTATCTTTTCTTAGACTGGCTTGGTAAGCTGAATACGCGATAAATCCGGCATATATTTTTTTGCCACGAATGCACGAATAAAAAATACATTCGTGCATTTGTGGCGATTTTTATTTTGCTCCATACAAGGCTCATAATATTCTCCGTAAAAGCCCGCCTTCTTTTTTCTCAAAAAAATTCTCCTTGAAAATCAACAAGTTGCGTAAATTATCTCTATTATGTAGATTTATCCTACCAAATAAGTAGATTATTTATTTACTTTGCTTCATCAGTTCAATTTTTTATCCTTGATGACGCACGACCTGTTTATCCGACCTTATTGTTGACGCCCCATTTTTTTCCCGCAGATAAATGTGTATTTCATTTTTCAACTCTAAAAAATCTAAAAACATGTCAGCAACACAAATTATAAAATCAGAATTTTCATTCAGCTACTATTTAAAAATCACTGGTTTACTTTTTACATTTTTCTTTTCATCGGTCATACTGAATGGACAAGATGTATTGAAAGGAGTAATTAAAAGCGATGAAGGTGAACCCTTACCGGGCGCTACCGTTCAAATCAGGGGAACTAACCTGAATACCGTTTCAGATGTCAACGGAATTTTTTCAATCCAATCTCCCGAAAAACTTCCTTTCACAATGCTCATCAGTTTTGTTGGTCATCAAAACAAAGAAATTCGGATAACAGAATTGCAGAATACTATTATTGAATTCGTATTATTGAGTGATGCCCGATTAGATGAAATTGTGGTCACTTCAAGGCGCAGAACAGAAGCCGTGCAGGATATTCCCATTCCGATTTCCGTAGTTACCGGTGCGCTCATTAATGACGCGGGCGCGTTCAATGTCAATCGCATCAAGGAGTTGGTGCCCACCGTGCAGTTTTATTCATCCAACCCGCGCAATACCACGCTCAACATTCGCGGCTTGGGTTCCACATTCGGACTGACCAATGACGGGCTTGACCCGGGCGTGGGCTTTTATGTGGATGGCGTGTATTACGCGCGACCGGCTGCCACCACGCTCGACTTTGTGGACGTGGAGCGCATAGAAGTGCTGCGCGGTCCGCAGGGAACATTGTTTGGCAAAAACACAACTTCAGGCGCTCTAAATATCACCACCAAAGCGCCCTCCTTCACTCCGGGCGGCATCTTTGAACTCAGCTATGGCAACTATGGCTTCATCCAGGCGAAAGGTTCGGTGACCGCTCCTTTGGTGAAAAACAAATTAGCCGCGCGCGTTTCATTTGCCGGCACACACCGCGATGGCACTATCTATAATGTGCGTACGGAAAAGCATACCAACACGATGAACAACCTAGGCGCTAAAGGTCAGTTGCTCTTCACTCCGAACGACAACATCCGTCTCACGCTCGGAGGCGATTATACCCGTCAGCGACCGGATGGCTACGCACAGGTGTTCGCGGGCGTGGTGAAAACGCAGCGCGCGGATTTCCGTCAATTCGATAATATTATTTCCGACCTCGGATACGACCTGCCGACCCGCGACCCATTCGACCGCGTCATTGATCACGACACGCCCTGGAAATCCGGCAACGACCACGGAGGCGCGTTCATCAACCTTGATGTGGACATCGGTCCGGGAACTTTGACTTCAACAACCGCCTATCGCTACTGGTGGTGGGACCCCTCGAATGACCGCGACTTCACCGGCTTGCAGGGTTTGCGTCTTTCACAAGCGCCTTCCGTTCATAACCAATGGTCGCAGGAAGTGCGCTACGCGGGAGAAATCAGCAACCGCCTCAGCGGAGTGGCGGGCGTCTATTTTCTCGCGCAAGACCTGAAATCAAATCCCTTCCACACCGAGGAAGCCGGAAAAGACCAATGGCGTTTTTCGCAGAACAATACCAACCCGCTTTGGGAAACATCCGGCTTGCTTGATGGCTACGGTATCAGAACCACCAACAGGCTGCAATCCGTCACCACCGCGTTTTTTGCGCAGGCGGATTGGAATATCGTAAAGGGATTACATGTGTTGCCCGGCATTCGTCTCAATTATGACAGCAAAGAAGTGGAATTCAAACGCGAAACCTATGGCGGCTTGGATACGGAAGACCCTGATTTGCTTGCCATCAAACGCGCGGTTTATAACGACCAGGAATTTCAAGCCAGCGTGAACGAGTTCAACCCGTCAGGACAACTCACGGTTTCTTATGATTTTAATAAAAAGGCGAATGTTTTCGCCACCTATTCTTACAGCTTCAAACCGGTGGGCATCAATTTGGGCGGCTTGCCGAGGGAAAGCGGCAGAACGATGCTCGAACTGTCGAGGGTGGAGCCGGAGAAAGTCAATCATTTTGAAATAGGCGCGAAAACCACACCGCTGAAAAGATTTACGCTGAATGGCGTTTTCCATTTCACTGAAATCAAAGACTATCAAACCGTAGTGCAAACGCCCGACCTGTCCGTTAATCGCGGCTATCTTGCTAATGCAGAACGGGTGCGCGTGCTTGGATTTGAGGTGGACGCCAACGTCAAAATCAATCAAACACTTGCCCTCTACGGCTCTTTCGCCTACACGGACGGCAAGTATGTCGAGTTTACCAACGCGCCACCACCGCTTGAAGAAGTGGGAGGACCATCCTTCAAAGATGTTTCGGGAGGACCGTTGCCGGGCATTTCAAAATATGCCTTCAGCCTGGGTGGTGAATTATCTTCCAAACCCGTCAAGTTTATCGGGCAGGAAGGCAGATTTTTCATCGCGCTCGAAAGCTACTACCGCTCAGGATTTTCCTCCAGTCCTTCCCCTTCAGAATTCCTGAATGTTGACGGCTACGCGTTGCTCAACAGCAGGATTGGCTATAAAACGCCTGACGGTCTTTCGCTGTTTTTCTGGGGACGCAATTTGCTGGATAAAAACTACTTTGAATTTCTGTTACCGGGAGCCGGAAGCCCCGGACATTTTGCAGCCGTGCTGGGTGACCCGATTACTTTCGGGGGGACATTGAGATATGCGTTTTAAATAAAATATTTATCTTGCCTTAAAGCGCATATAGATTTTCGCTTTATAAAAAAGGTAAGTTGGATTTGTATTTGGAAAAATGAAAATGGCCATACATCGTTTTGTAAAAATTATGGGTTAGGAATACATGATGGCTGATGGATTGGTTGGGAAAGCGCAAGGCATAAAAAAATTATCGCAAGGGCTGTTAAAGCAAAATGGGAGAAAGGAGTATTCAGAATTTCCTGCCGCGAAGACCTGATATGGCTGAAAGAATTAAGAAATTCCGAACAGGATAAAGTGGGTATAATAAATTTTAAAAATGACTAAGATTGAAATAATGCTGAAGGAACTGAGCGACTTGTATCGTTTTTATTCTAAAATTCCGAAAATCAAAAAGCAGTCTGAAAGCGGAAACAAAAGGGAAGCGTTGCGCAAATCCCGTGTCACGCAGAAATGATGATGATTACTCAATTCCGGATTTGCAAGAAATTGTAAATCCGGAATTCAGCTCCGGTATTGCATAAATATTTGAAAAGATAATATATCACGTGAGCTAATCAGGTATCAATTTTCAGATACGTATTTTTGTGATAAAGCCAAATTGTTTCCGATGACCTCATTCAACCCCGCTTTCATCATCAGCACGATGGTCGGATTGGTGTTCCTTTCCGAAGGAATTCAGAAATTCCTTTTTCCCGAAATAACGGGCGCGGGCAGGTTCGAGCGCATCGGTGTTTTTTATCCGCACATCATGGGCTATGTAATTGGCGCAGTGGAAATTGTTTTCGGCTCTTTGCTGCTGCTGCGCTTCAAAATCCGTTTCACCATCATTCCGCTGCTCTGCGTCATGGCAGGAGCGATTTACTATACCAAACTTCCACAATTGTTTAACGAAGGATTTTGGAAAACAGCCCATGCAGGCAGAACGGATTTTCTCATGACCTGCAGCTTGATTTTTTTGCTCATCACTTCGCTGCGTAATAAATGAAAAGCAACAACAAAGTCCCCTTCAACGAAGCCCTGAAAGTGTGGTTCAAAATCGCGCTCTACAGCTTTGGCGGTCCTGCGGGACAAATCGCGGTGATGCACAAGCTGCTGGTGGAAGAAAAAAAATGGGTGAGCGAAACCCGTTTTCTCCACGCGATGAACTACTGCATGATGCTACCCGGACCGGAGGCGCAGCAACTCGCCACCTACACCGGCTGGCTGCTGCATAAAACAAAAGGCGGCTTGATTGCTGGAACGCTGTTCATTTTGCCCGGGTTTATTTCCATTCTCGCGCTGAGTATTTTGTATGCGCTTTTTTATGATGTGAAATTCGTGCAGGCATTGTTCTACGGCATCAAGCCTGCGGTGCTCGCCATCGTGGTGGGCGCGGTGGTGAAAATCGGTAAGCGCGCGTTGAAAAATGAAGTGATGCTCGCGATAAGCGTGCTGTCATTCATCGCGATATTTTTTCTCAATGTGCCGTTCCCGTTCATCGTGCTCGCAGCCGGTTTGATTGGTTTTTTCGGAGGAAAATTTCTGCCGGAAAAATTTGAAGTCATCAAAGGTCATCAGGTTGAAGACGCCACGGAGAATGAACGTCATCTGCATTTTGAAAAACCTGTTTTTGTCAAAGCCATTCTCAAACTCTTTGTATGGCTCATACTGTGGCTCGTGCCGGTGGCGGTGTTGTTCATCGTGTTGGACGGAGAAAATGTGTTCGTGAAGGAAAGTTTGTTTTTCAGCAAGGCGGCATTGGTCACCTTTGGCGGAGCCTATTCGGTGCTGGCGTACATCGCGCAAAAAGCGGTGGAGGATTACGGCTGGCTGAAGCCGGGCGAGATGCTCGATGGATTAGGCATGGCGGAAACCACTCCGGGACCGTTAATCCAAGTGGTGCAGTTTGTCGGCTTCATGGGCGCGTTTCGCTTTGCCGCAGGAATTGATCCGCTCACGGCTGGCATCCTTGCTTCCGTGCTCGTAACATGGGTGACATTCACGCCCTGCTTCTTGTTTATTTTTGTGGGCGCGCCTTACATCGAACATCTGCGCGGCAACAAAAATCTCACTTCGGCATTGTCGGCAATCACTGCTGCGGTAGTAGGCGTCATTCTCAATCTTGGCGTGTGGTTTTCGCTGAACGCATTATTCAAAGTAGTAAACGAAACACACTTCGGAGTTTTACGCATCTATCGCCCCGACTGGAGCACGCTCGACATCGGCTCGCTGCTGCTCACTCTACTCGCGTTTGCATTGTATTTCATTTTCAAATTGGATATGCTGAAAACGATTTTAGTGTGTGTAGTAACGGGGATGGTGTGGTGGTTTGGAATGAACGGGTAAAAAATATTTCCATCAGGTTTATAATTGAAAATGGTTTATAAAAACCATTTCACTCAACTAAAAACGGATTGCTTCTTATTTCGGCACCTATCGTTGTGGCAGGTCCGTGACCGGAATAAACTTTCACTTCATCTCCCAGCGGAAGCAATTTATTTTTAATGCTTTCAATGAGCGTATCATAATCACCACCTGGCAAATCGGTGCGCCCGATGCTTTGCTGAAACAGGACATCTCCCGCAAGCAAAAATTTTTCTTCCCGGCAATAAAAACTGACTTCACCCGGAGAATGCCCGGGCGTGAACAACACTTCAAGTTCGGTATTACCGAATTGAATGATTTCTCCTTCTTTGATAAAATTTTCAGAATAAGGCGAAGGTATGATACTGACACCAAACATTCCCGCATAACGTGGTGCATTCACCAAAATGGGTAATTCGTCTTGATGTAATCGGGGTTTTATTCCAAACTTTTCAAACACGAAGTTGTTGCCCATGATATGGTCCACATGGCAATGGGTGTTAAGCAACAAAACCGGCTGTAGTTTTTCGGCTGTAAAAAAATTAAGCAGCGCGTCTTGTTCCTGTTCGTTGTGACATCCCGGGTCAACAATTGCGCATTGCAGGGTTTCATCATACACCACATAGGTGTTTTCCTGGAACATATTAAAAACAAAAGCTGCAATTTTGGTCATGTGGTTTGCGTTTGTCTGAGGCTTATGGTTGGAACGTGAAATCATTCATCTTTGACTGTGTTAAGAACTGACTATTTTAATATCCATGTATCAATCGAATAGTTGAACAACCATCTTAATTTAGTCAATCTGAAAAAGCGTAATTTCATTTCGTTGATAAGCCATCAAATTTAGTTCTATTCAAGGAGTAAGAGACACCCGTTGCATGAATCCCGTTTTCATTTTTGTTTTTCGCTATTTCAAAGCATTGATGGCTGTCGCATATCTTTCCGTTTTTTTTTCGGTAAATCTATTTTCGCAAGGTACGCAAACCACTTTCGGTCAAAACCGGGTACAATACAAGCATTTTGAGTGGTCATATTTTGAAACAGAAAAGTTCGTCACCTATTTTTATCTGGGTGGTCAGGATATTGGTAAATATGTGATTCAGTTTGCTGAAAAAGAAGTTTCTCAGGTAGAAGAAATTTTGGAGTACAAAATCAATAAACGCATTGAAATTCTGGTTTACAACGACCTTTCCGACCTCAACCAAACCAATATTGGGCAAGACCTTGAACTCTACAACCCCGGTGGGATGACCAAGATTATCGAAAATAAAATGTTCGTTTATTTTGACGGCAATCACGCGGAACTTGAAAAACAAATCCGGCAGGGTATCGCGCAGATTTTCATCAACCACATTGTGTTTGGCGGCAACCTTCAGGAGATTCTGCAAAATGCAGTGTTGCTCAATCTTCCGCTTTGGTACACGGAAGGATTGGCGGCTTACGTGGGAGAGGACTGGAGTTCGGAACATGACAACCGCCTGCGCGATGGCATTCTCATGGGTAAGTTTCGCAAGTTCAATAAGCTTACCGGAGAAGAGGCGCGCTTTTCCGGTCATGCCCTCTGGCATTTTGTGGAAGAAAAATATGGCAAGTCGGCTATTCCCAATTTGCTCTATCTCACGCGCATTAATCGAAGTGTGGAAAGCGGATTTTTATTTGTGCTAGGCGGCTCTGTGAAAAATATCACTTCAGACTGGAATGAACATTATTATAATCATTTCATGAATGAAAAAGAAGCGCGAGTGTTGCCTGTGGATACCAACTGGGTGCCGGTGAGAAGACAACGCAAGCAGCCGCGCTACCAGGTGAAAATCAGCGCGGACGGAAACCATCTTGCTTATGTAACCAACAACTCCGGCAAGTACAGGGTGCGGTTGTTGAATTATGAAACCAACAAATTAAAACGGGTGATGAAAGGCGGTGTGAAAACATTGACGCTTGTGACCGACCATCAATATCCTTTGCTGTCGTGGACGCCTGACGGCAAAGCGCTAGGCGTCATTTATGAAAAGCGCGACAGGCTGTTCCTGATGATTTACAACCTTGAAACCAAAGACAAATTCGTTCAATCCGTCACCAAGTTTCAGCAGATTCATGATTTTTCATTTACCGATGACCCGCGCCTGTTAGTGATGTCAGCATCCAATCGCGGACAAAGTGATATTTACACCTATTTCATCCCTTCGACTCTTGTAGAGCAAATCACCAATGATTTTTATGATGACCTTCATGCCGGTTTTATAAAGTTCAACGACAGGCGCGGGATTTTGTTTTCTTCCAATCGTCTGGACACTGAATTGAAAGAGCAAAGACTCGATACGATTTTACCCGGCAATAAATTCGACTTGTATTATTATGACCTTAGCGCCAGAAGACGTGAACTGTTGCGCGTCACGCACAATCCTTTCTTTGCCGAAACACAGCCGGTTCAGTTGAATGATTCCATGTTCGCTTTCCTTTCGGCAGAGAGTGGAATTTATAATCGTTACGCGGGAACGATTGAACAGATTTTTTCTCACCTTGACACCGTTTTTTATTTCAAAGATTCGGTAGTGGTCAATCCGGTTTGGAGTTTTGACAGCCTGACACGCGAGGCGGTTGGAAGGCTTGATTCCGTGAAAGTGGCGGAGATTTTCAAAGACACGGCTTATGTTTTTCCAACCACTAATTTTTTTTCCAACATCGTGGAGCATGACCTGAACGCGCGCGCTGGAAAATCTGTGGACATGCACTTCATGGGAGGAAGGTATGAGTTTTTTGTGAATGAATTAGATGAACTGTCGCTTGAACCTACTGAACCGCGACCGACCTACTATCGTCAATTCCAGCAAGGTCAAATCAACCGGATAAAGATGTTGGAAAAAGAAAGAGAAGGATTGAAATTGGATATTACCACAGGCACCGTTGAACCGATTGAAGAAGCGCCCCGCGAGTTTTTCTTTCAAAGTGATTTTAATACATCTCCTGAAATTGATGTAACCGAATATTCGGAGTATGAAGAAGAAAAAGCCAGTGAGCCGATTTTCTCGTTCACACGCGTGCGCCCTTACAGGGTGAAATTTTCAACCGACTATGTGCTGACACAATTCTTGGACAATACCATTCTTGTCACCCGTTATGAAAAATTCACGCCCGGTTCACCTGTGTTCAACAACCCTCCACTGAGCATGACCATCAATATGGGCATCAGCGATTTGTTTGAAGATTACCGCATCACCGGAGGCTTTCGTTTTCCTTATGATTTCAATGGCTCGGAATATTTTCTTGCAGTGGAAAACTTAAAAAGAAGGTTAGACAAACGCCTGATGTTTTATCGCAGAGTGGACAAGCAAACTTACTCGGATGTGGTGCCATTTTATAACATTGTCATTTCCCCCATCAATTTGCCGGTCGAAACTAAAACCAAAACCAACCTGCTCGAGTTGCGACTGAATTATCCTTTTGATGTGGTGAAAAGTCTGCGTTGGTACGCTTCTTTCCGCCATGACAATTATGTGTTTCTTGCGAAAGATGATTTCAGCCGCAGCCTGCCCAATTATTCCGAAAGCTGGATTTACGGCAAAATGGAATATGTGCACGATAACACCATCAGGGTGGGGATGAATTTGCTGAATGGGTTGCGTTACAAAATTTTCGCTGAAATCCATAAGCAGATTTTGTTTAAAGACAAAAATGTGTTCAGCGATGTGAACATTAAACTGCCTGATTTTAATGACGCTTACTTCGCGATTTTCGGGGTTGATTTCAGATACTATCAAAAGGTGCACAAAAACATCGTTTGGGCTAATCGCTACGCTTGGAGCACTTCGGTCGGAACCCGGAAAATGATTTATTATCTCGGAGGCGTTGATAGTTGGATTTCACCCCGCTTTGACCGCGGCACTGCCATCAACGAAAATAACAACTATGCTTTCCAGGCATTAGCGACCAACATGCGCGGATTCGACCAGAATGTCAGAAACGGGAACAGTTTCATGGTTTATAATTCCGAGTTGAGGTTTCCGGTATTTTCTTACCTGAGCAATTCCACGATTAAATCAGAGTTTATTAAAAACTTCCAAATCGTTGGATTTACTGACATCGGCACCGCCTGGGAAGGGTTGAACCCGTGGAGAAAAGACAATCCGCTAATTACCGATGTGATTGGCAATGACCCCGTGACCGTGATTGTAGAATATTTCAAAAACCCGATTGTGTTCGGCTATGGATTCGGATTGCGCTCTTCTCTTTTTGGATATTACGTCAGGTTAGATGTCGCGTGGGGAAATGACAGCGGTATCAAAACAGAATCACCGAAATTATACTTCTCGTTCAGTACGGATTTTTAATTTACGGGAATATTTTTGAGAAGGAGGTGCTGACTTCACTCAATCGAAATCTGGGCGATTTTCATCCTGATTTGATTGGCTAATCCGGGATTGGATTCTCTGCGTTGAATTTTATTGCACAAAAATTCCTTGAAACTTTGTTCGATTTGGTATTGGTCTAAACAGAATGAGCAGCGTTTTAACTCCACCAGAAACTCCCGCGCTTCATGATCGGATAATTCACCGTCAAGGGCAAGACTTACTTTTGAAATGACATCGGAACAGTCGTGCATTTTATTTGAGGAGTCCATATTTTATTTGCTGTCTGTTTGGTAACCCATTTTTTTAGCGTAATCCATCAACAATGTTTTCAGCGTTTCCCTTGCCCTGTGTAACCTTGACCTCACTGTGCCGATGGGGATGTCAATGATTTTTGCCATTTCCTCATACGTGAATCCCTCAATGTCGCATAACAAAATTACCGTTCTGAAATCAACCGGCAACGAATTAATCGCGTGGGTGACTTCATCGCCAATCAAACCCTGCACTACATCTTGTCTTAAATCTAAATAGCCGGTATATTTTAAATCATCAGCATCCTGATAGGTAACAATATCCTCATAATCAACTTTGGAAGGTTGTTTAGATTTCTTCCGGTATTCGTTGATGAAAGCGTTTTTCAGAATTTTAAACAACCATGCCTTGGCATTCGTTCCTTCTTCGTAAGAATTTATAAAACGGTAAGCTTTCAAATAGGTATCCTGAACCAAATCATTGGCATCCTCTTCATGATAAGTGAGGTGAAAAGCGAAGTTATAGAGCGCGTTGATGTGAGGATAAAACTCACGTTCAAACAACTCATCTTTTTTATTTTTTAAACCAGTTTCTTTTTCCACGGGACAAATATATGTAATTTGGGTATTGTTCGTTAGCAGTTGCCGTAACTTTAGCATTTTTAACAATCATGATGAAAATCGGATTTGATGCAAAAAGAGCTTTTCTGAATATTTCCGGGTTGGGCAACTATAGCCGTAACCTCATTCAGTCCTTAGTTCGGCATCAGGCAGAACACCAATATCATCTGTTTACCCCCCGCTTGAATCCTGACTTTTTTGACCCCCCGCAGGAGGTAATCATTCATCAGCCTGCCGCTTTTTTAGAACGGAAAATCTCCTGGCATTGGCGTTCATTCCGACTGCATGATGCAATGAAAAAAGCCGAAATTCAAGTTTATCATGGACTCAGCAATGAATTGCCGTTTGGAAATGCGCCCGAAGGCGTCAGGCAAATCGTCACGATTCATGACTTGATTTTTTTGAAATACCCCCAATACTACCCGGTCATTGACCGAAAAATTTATACTGCCAAGGTGAAGCATAGTTGTTTGGTCGCGGATGCGATTGTCACGGTCAGCGAGCAGACAAAAGCTGATTTATCAGCCTGGCTACCGGAGATTGCTGAAAAAATAAAAGTTATTTACCAAAGCTGTCATCCGCGATTTTCGGAAGAAATCACCCGTGAGGAGATAATACAGGTGAAAAAAAAAAT
>JBGTCY010000003.1:0-10712 GCA_041748615.1 Chitinophagales bacterium | reverse complement strand
TGTGGTCACGATTAAAGCGAAAGTCACCCGCGTTTTTCGTACATCCATCGAGTGTTTTATTGATGTGTGGGCTGAAAATCTGCCTTCCCAAACACGCTACAAATGTAATGAAGCATTCTACACGTTTGTCGCGCTTGACAGCAATGGCAGACCAAAAGCCGGACCCGCTGTAAAGCCGGAAACGGAAGAAGAGCAATCATTGTTTGAAGGCGCGTTAAGAAGGAGAGAATTACGCCTTGTGTTGGCAGGCAGAATGAAACCACAGGATGCCGGAGAAATTAAAAATCTGTTTGCGTGAGGGGTTGATTGAGGGATGGATGCTTTCCATCTCTGCGGAAAATCAACTCACCATTTGTGAACAATACACAAATTGGCTTTTCTTAGCGTCTTTAGATTCTTTTCTCAACTGACCTGTTCCGAAAATCCGGTCTATTTCAATACCGGCTTCCGTTAATTTTTTAATAATGGTGAGGGAGCGATACACATCCAACCTGAACTTCTTTTTCGTGAGCAAACTCGGTGGATTTAAAATGTAATTATCCAAGGTTCTCACCCACTCTACCATTGCCTTGTCTGTAATCTGAGTCAGTTCACTTTTGTGCGCCACTCCATTCACTTTCACATTCAACTTAGGATTGATTTTTAAAAACTGCACCAAACTATTGAAAACACTGTCTTCTGCAGCGCTGGTAAATTTCGCGGTGTTTTCCAGAAAATTCAAACGGTAATCACGGATGGTGACTCCGGTGGCCGAAAAAACTTTTTCAACTCCAGATGATTTTGACACTTCCTGACCGATGCTGAGTCCGTTGGCGCTATGTTTTTCATTGAGATATTTGGTGATTGCTTTTTCCATTTGCACGGTCGTGATGGCATTGATACTGTCTTCAAAAGTGCTGTAATAATTCAATGAATAGCTCGCCCAATATTTTCCAGCGAGATTAACATGTTCTGAAGTGTTGCTTTTAATTTTTCTGAAATCCTGAATCATTTGCTCCTTCGCGAGGGCAAGCTCGTTTTCGTTCAAATAAATACTGTCGGTCAGTTTTGAAAATACATGCCTGAAACAGGCATAGCCTTCAGCCAGATGTCCGGGTTCCGGTGTCACTCCAATCAACAGTTGATTGATATGCTTGCCGATTTCATTTTCAAGATAAAAAGAAGCGAGACGGCAGGAGTCTTTCAGTATTGAATGTAACTGTGTGCCGGGCGCTTTCATCAATGCGGAAAGCAGCAGCAGGCACAGGTTTGCTTTGCGGTCTTCGAAAGTAGTTGGCGCTTGATAAGCGGATAAGAAAAATGGTTGGTTGGTTTGTTCGTTGACATCCTTCACCTGACAACTGTTGAGCAACATTTTGTAGCTGGGAGACGGAAATTTTGAGTATGGATTGAGAATACACCGCTGCCAGTTGATATAAAGGTCTTTGAATTTGTTATACACCACATTTTGCCTCACGTTTCCTTTCAAAATCAACAGACTGTTTCGCGGGCAGAGATATTGGAGTTGAAACTCGGCTAAACGGGCGGTAACATCAGCAGCATCGTCTTCATTCCATTCCACCATGATACTTCTCTTGTGATATTCGGATGTCCAGAGATGTTGCTCAATCAAATTACGCAAACGGTAAAAGGTATCCGTGGATTGAACAAGCAGTTCGGTATTGGATTTCCGCATGGCAGCGCGTGTTTCGGCTTCACTGACCGGGTTGCTCAGCGCGGTGTAAAAAGCATTCAGAAAAACATCCAGATGTTTCGGCTGACCGGTAACGCTGACGAGGGTTCGGTCGGCAGAAACGGCAGCACTGATTTTAAAAAAATCCGGATTTTTTTCAAACTCCAGCACTCTGTATTTCAGGATGTTTGTGATTTCCTGAATGAGTCCCTGCGAAAACAAATAACAGAAACCATGCTGAAGTGTACTTTCATGAAATGTTCCGATTTTAAAAGCCACTCCCATTGTCATCTCTTCAACTGCCGGCTCTTCAATCACAAGCATATTCAGGCGGTTGGCAATGCCGTAGTAATATTCATTTTTGGCAAGATAATCCTGACTAAACACAATGAAAACCGGACACAACAAAAAAATGAGGACGATTTTTTTCATGGAAGCAAAGCTATCTTTTATTCAAAAAATAACACTCTGTAATTATACCGGGCAAGCTATTTTTGTTTTTGGCTATAAAAACCATCCATCATGAAATTAGATATTCTTGCCATCGGTGTTCATCCCGATGATGTGGAGCTTTGTTGTTCGGGAACATTGCTGCGGCACATCAGTCATGGTCAAAAAGCCGGAATCCTTCATCTTACGGAAGGTGAATTAGGAACGCGCGGCACGGGTGAAACCCGACTGCAGGAAGCGAAAGCAGCGGCAGAAATTCTGGGAGTGCATGTTTTTGAAACGCTCGATTTTCAGGATGGATTTTTTCAGAATGACAACGAAAATCGTTTAAAACTCATTCGCTTCCTCCGCAAATATCAGCCCGATATTCTGCTCACCAACGCGCTGGACGACCGTCATCCTGACCACGGAAGAGCGGGATGGCTGAGCGAAGAAGCGGCATTTCTTTCCGGCTTGGCAAAAATTGAAACCGAATTTGAAGGTGTTCAACAACAGGCATGGCGACCGAAAGCGGTTTATCAGTATATTCAATTTTATTATCACCAACCTGATGTGGTGGTGGATATTTCTCCCTTTTGGGAAAAGAAAATTGCGGCAGTGAAGGCATACAAATCTCAGTTTTACAATCCCGATTCTAAAGAGCCGGAAACCGTGATTTCCTCTCCCGAATTTCTTGAGTTCATCAAGGCAAGAGCAACTGAATTTGGCTTATCAATCGGAGTGCGCTATGGGGAGGGATTCACCGCCCGCAGAACAATTGGCGCGTCAAGTTTATCCGGCTTAATTTAAAATCACCCGGTCGTTTCTGAATAGTGTGGCGAAATCACTTTTTTCATATTTGCCAAAAAGTTCTTCCAATTTTTTTTTGCGAAAATCAAAGATGCCTTGCAACTGTCTGCGAATAAAAAGGGCGTTCAGGATTCTCCCCAAGAACCATCCGGGAACTTTGTAGTGAATAATATCCGTCATTTCCACGCCACCTGGAATTTCTTCCAATAAATGCTGATGATGCCATATCTCATAAGGACCTTCGCGTTGTTCATCCACAAAAAAATAAGGTTCGCGTACATGCGTGATTTCGCTCACCCAGGTCATGGGAACTCCCGGAATCGGACTCACCAT
This sequence comes from Chitinophagales bacterium, assembly GCA_041748615.1. GTDB lineage: Bacteria > Bacteroidota > Bacteroidia > Chitinophagales > CAIOSU01 > JBGTCY01. The sequence continues at coordinate 7,468 of JBGTCY010000003.1, read as the reverse complement.
ATAACTGATAATCATCCCCGGGTACATTTTTCCTTCAGGTCTTGAAGTGATGTTGAATCCCATGTGAGGGGGAGTGATTGTTTTCAGATTTTCAGGCGAAGAAAGAAATTCCCATGCTTTCCCCAGCGGAATCGGCAATGTTTGTTTGAATTGTATTTGATAAACCATGTTCGGATTTTATTTGAATAACAGCGAAACGATAAAGTTTGTTTAAAATATTTTTTCCGGACTTTCTAACCGGCTTCAATTGCTCAACGCAATAATAACAAACACGCATCAGTTTATGAAGTGATTTTCAAACGTGAATATTTCTTGAAAAATCACTTACTAATGCTGTCAAAATAACATCCGCTATTTAAAGCCTTCATTTGAGGATATTAGACTTTAGATTTTAGAAATCAATCTTAGTTTTTCAAACTCTAACATCTAAAGTCTAAAATCTCTACATGTATTTCTCAAATGCAAATGTGTGACAACTTCAATTTCCTGAATATTCATCCAAATAAAATTTCCTGAACTTTTTCAACCGGTCCACATTAATCCAATCCACACCGGCATCCAATAATTCCTTCCAGACTTTCGGATGGTTACATGCTCCCCAAAAACGAATTTTTCTTTGATGCGCATGAGCATGTGCAACCAACTCCCAAAGTTTTTGCCGTTCATGGTCCGGCATTTTTCCTTGACCGCGCCATTGAAACTGATTGCCATACTTCGCGCTCACCCGCGGGATAATTTCCGGTGATAATTCATTTTTAATATCACCTAAGCCGCCATCAACTGAAAAGTATCTTGGGTTGAATGCGGCAATTTGATATTTCGTGGCTCCGCCCGAAAGCAACACTCGCACGGCTCCGGTTATTTTCTCATCATTGATAAACAGAGTGAAAATTTCTTTGTATTGATGCAGTAATCTGCTCAGACTATCCACCATTTCGATACTCCAGAATCTTTTCAAATCAAGCATTATTTCAAATTCCGGTGGACCGTTTTGATAGACAAGTCCATTGTTCGCTTTCACTCTTTCAGATAAAGGTTTCAGATACATTTTTTCAAACGTGTTTTTCCTGCGAATACCCGCTTTGGTATGAGCGACTATGAACGCACCTTCGCGGTGAAATAAATCCACTTCAATGCTGAAAAAACCATATTCCAGCGCGTCAAAAAGCGGTCGTTTGCGCGTGTAATCATTGTGGGAATGTCCGTGAAATAATATTTCTTGTGATAAAAGATATTCCGGAAATAAAACAAACAAAAGGAAAAAGAAAGTGAATGGAATTTTTATACCGAGAGTAGTCGAATTTTCGAAGAAAAGAGACGTACTCTCGGTTAATGCCGAACATTTTACCATTTCATTATTCAAAAACCTGAGTTGTTTCGGCATAGAAGCGCACCGTTCATAAATTTCAATAAATCAATCAAGAAAATAAATATAGAACAAAGGGTAGGAAAATTACGTAAAACCGCGAGTGCTAAACGTGTCGAATCCCGAGAAGTTAAAATAGTGTTAAACTTTCTACAAGAAATCAATATAAAAGAGGTCAGAGAAAACAACCTCAAACTCATTTTTGGGTTAGGGTCTGTGGTCTATGCCGCGTTTGGTATTTTACTCCATACCAGCCAGATGGAATATTATGACCCGTTTTGGCTGCGCTTGCTGATTATGGGAATCGGCATTACCTCATTACTCATCACTGCCTATCATCTTCCCGCCAAGCCTCACTTAATTAAAATCCTGTTCGGCAATCTTTACCTATACAACGCGCATTTGTATTACCTGCTCTTTGTTAATGACTTCAATGCCAATTACAAGTTATCGCTGTTGGTGGTCACTTTCGCATCTATTTTGTTTATACAAGACAGAAAGCTCAATAAAATTTACCTGAGCGTGAATGCCTGCACCCACATTCTTGTTTTGCTCTTTACAAATAATTTCAACATTGAAAACATCAGTGTCGGCTTTTTGATTTTCATGGTGCTGGTGATTGGATATTTTACCAATAGCGAACGCATCAACGCGTTCAACCAGATTAAAGACAGGGAAACAGTACTTAACTCCATAAACAATAATGTATTTCATGGAATTTTCAGGCTCAACAATGAAGATGAGGTGATTTATGCCAATGAAAATTTTGTGAAAATGCTGGGCTATCAATCCATTGGTGAGGTACATACTTTGAAAAAGCCGCTAAAGTTCGTCAACCAGGATACGGGCAGGCAGGTCAACCGTTTGAAACTCAATAAAGAACCGGTTAAGAATCTGGAAGCTGAAATCGCAGGTCCTAATAATACGACATTGTGGGTGCTGCTGAGTTTGTCGCCCTGTTTCAACGAGCTGGAAGAGTTGCTTCATTACGATGGAGCGGTCATTGATATCACCGATAGAAAGCAGGCAGAAAAAGACCTGACATTGTTTTCAGCAGCTATTGACCATTCCACTGTCAGTGTTGCCATTACAGACAACCAGGGATATATCCGGTACATTAATCCGTTTTTTACACGTGTGACAGGATATACTTTTGATGAACTTTTCGGAACTAAAATTCAAAACTACACAATAGAAGATGACCCGGGCACCAAAGCGATGCGCAAAGAACTGAGAAAAGGAAATGTCTGGAAAGGAGAAATAAATCATTCTAACAAATCCGGTGAAATCATCACCCAACTTGCGAGTATCGCTCCCATTCGGAACCGGAGAGGAGAAATCAGCAACTATGTGATGGTGGCGGAAGATATTACAGAAAGAAAAAAAGCGGAAATAGAATTGCTTCAGGCGAAAGAACAAGCTGAATCCGCAAACGTGGCTCAGGAACAGTTTTTATCTACCATCAGTCATGAACTGAGAACTCCGATGAACGCGGTGATTGGTATCACGAATCTGCTGCTGGATGAAAATCCGCGGGACGACCAACGCGAAAATCTGGAGATTCTGAAATTTTCCTCCGGCAATTTGCTGGCAATTATCAATGACCTGCTGGATTTATCAAAAATTGAAGCCGGAAAATTAGATATGATTCAAAAGGATTTTGATTTGGAAAAATGCCTGAAAGTCATTGTGAACGCCCACAGCATTAAAGCAAGTCAGAAGGGAATTGATTTGAAATTGAACATCAATAAAAAAGTGCCGAAAGTGTTGGTGGGTGACGCGCACCGACTGAATCAGATACTAAATAATCTTGTCGGTAACTCCGTGAAATTTACGGACACAGGAAAAGTGGAAATCAAAGTGGATGCGCTTGGAAATTCAAATTCGGATGTCACCATCGGGTTCGCAATCCGCGATACCGGCATCGGGATTCCGTCCGATAAGCTACATTCAATCTTCGAACCATTCTCGCAGGCAAGCGCTATCACCAACCGCATTTATGGCGGCACCGGACTCGGATTGGCAATTACGAAGAGACTTATTCGGTTGCAGGGTGGCGACATCCGGGTAAGCAGCGAAGTAGGGAAAGGCACCGCTTTCATGTTTGAAATTATTTTCAGAAAAAGTGCCAAATCATCATTGCCCCAGGAAACCAGTGAGATGAAAGCACATGCCGGTTTATCGGGTGTGAAAGTTTTACTGGTGGAAGACAACAAAGTGAATCAAAAAGTAGCGATTAAGTTTCTCACGAAGTGGGACGCGCAGGTTGACACCGCTGAAAACGGAAGCGAAGCGCTGCAAAAGGCGAAGAACAAATATTATGATATTGTTTTGATGGATTTACTGATGCCGGTGATGGACGGCTACGAAGCGACCCGGCAAATCAGAAAATTAAAAGGCGCAGAAAAAATTCCCATTATCGCGCTGACCGCGTCTGCCATGAGTCATGAACGAGAGCAGGCTTTTGAAGCGGGTGTAGATGATTTTATCTGCAAGCCCTTTGTACAAACCGAACTCTACGATAAAATTGCGCGGCATGTTTATAAGAACATTGAAAACCTGAATTCGGTAGCGCTTTAAATTCCATTCGCTTCGCTGTCATTCTGTTGTCATTCGCTCCACTGTTATTCAATTGTCATTCGGTTGTGAAACAATGAATTACCACAGAATTACGCATCTCAATTAACAAAGAGTAATGAGTTCTGATTTTATTCCCCGTTTCCTCATTCAGTTGATTTTTTATGCGAAAAAGTGTTCCCTCCAATATTTTCCATTTGCTTTCCTTTTTTTTGCCCAATTTAACGCTCGCTTTAAAATCACTTCATGAAAAGGAAACAAATCATCTGCCTGTTTATTACAGGACTCGCTCTTTTATTTACGCATAACTTATCCGCGCAAAACATCTGTTCTCAACCTCCTACTCAAACCCGCGTGTTACTGGTCGGTGACAGTTGGGCGCAATTCATGTGGTTGCAATATAATTCCTACAGAAAAATTTTCGCTCAATTCGGCTATCCGGACATTCTTGAAAAAGGGGACCGTACCGCCATCTCCGGCACCCGCGCCAATCAATGGTATTCTGGAAGCAATATGACTACACTCATGTCGGAGATTCGTGACAATCCATCCATTGACATCGTTGTGATTAGCCTTGGAGGAAATGACCTTATCAACGGATTTGAAGCTACCATGGACAGTACTGAAATTGATGAATTAATGACTCGCATTCAGGGACACATGCAAATCATTGTGGACTCCATCAAATCCGCCAGACCGGGGTTGGAAATTTTGATTAATAGTTACGATTATTTGAATTTTGTGGAAACGATTACTGATTTTCCAAGCAGTTTTTTATTTCCTCAAAACCCGTTTATCAGCAACTGGAACTCCATGGGTCAGCCGGATGTGCAAACCGTGAATCTCGGACTTTCTTTGCTGGCACTTAAAATGATTGAAATCGCCAACAACGATCCGCAGGTGTTTTTTGTAAACAATCTTGGTCTCAATCATCATGTGTTTGGCTATCCGACTGTATTTCCGCTGCCCCCCGGTGGCACTTTTCCGCCCGGTGAATCCCCGCTGCCGGGACAAGCACCGGACTACAGCCCTCTCCAGGGAGGTTACCCCGATTATCCTTCCCACCGCACCGCCATGGGACCGATTCCCATTATCAATCTGCCCGGATGGGACCCGATTCACATGAGCGGAGATGCCTATTATTATTTTGTAAAAAATCAATACAAGTATTATTTCCTCAATAAATTTCAAGGAAACCCGACTCAAACATTCACCTCGCAGGGGGACAACTTTGACGGCTGGGCGGATGAAAACGGCAACACCGGCACCGGAGAAATCCGCATGGGCGCCAATCCATCAGGAAGTGTTACAGGAATTATTTCTTTCAATACGGCAGATTTGCCCGATGATGCTGAAATTACAGAGGCAACTCTTTTCATCAATCGTGCAGGACTTACTGGCGCAAATCCAATTGGTGGTCAGTTGGGTGAAACTTTGATTGATATAAAATCCGGAACATTCGGCAGTGAAGCGCTCGAAGCCGGTGACTGGAATGAAACCGCAGATGCTGAAAATGTGGGTTGTTTCATTGGCAACGCGTCTGCTGATGAACACACTATCCGGATTGAATTGCAACCGCAAGCATTTGAATTTCTCAATAAGAACGGCATCACGCAATTCAGAATCCGGTTTGCAAATCCCGGCTCATCCGAACGCTTTCTGTCATTCAACACCGGCTCGGCAACCAAAGATTTTGCCGCACCAAAGTTGAGCGTGCATCATACAGGAACAGTTGGAGTTGCTCCTACTTTATCCAATAAAAACAGTTTGAGAGTTTTCCCTAACCCGGCAAATGACAACGTGAAAATTCAGTTGTCGTCTGAAATTTCAGGAGACGCGACACTCACCGTTCAGAATCTTTTGGGACAAACCCTGCTCCGGCAACAAGTGAATCTTCAAAACGGATTGAACGAACATTCCTTTAATATCGGACAACTTTCATCCGGCATTTATTTGGTTGCTGTAGAAAGCAAAGGAATGCGCGAGGTGAAGAAGTTGGTGGTAGAACGCTGAGCGAGCTTAATCCCAATCAGTATTTAACAGTATGTTAAAAAACCAAGTTGCAGTAACACGTTCGTCTATGATTATCTTAGCCGGATGAACATCAAACATCTACCTTTCGCTTTCGCTTTCTTTCTGTTTTCCTGCCAGTCTGATGATCAAAAAACAACAGATTCCGGCAAACAGGAGAAAAAATCATTCGATTTATTTACCCCGATCCCCCCCGATTTTACAACAACTACCGTTTTGATTCCCGAAGGTTTCGAATATGAAATTCTTTTTTCTGAAAAAACAGATTCGGTGGTGAAAGCAAACGGCTCAAAATTTCCGGCTAAAGGATTACACGATTTTACAGCCTTTTTGCCGATTAAAAATTCAAGCGAACACGGTTATCTCTATGTCAATCATGAAACTTCAAGACATGACGAAAATTTGGGTGATGGTGGTGGCGGTACTTTTTTTGAAGTCATCAAAAAAGACGGTAAATGGGAGACCGTAGGTGATTTTAAACACATTGATTTTTCACCCGTGGGAGGCACTTTGCGAAATTGTGGCGGCACAGTTACTCCTTATAACACGATTCTCACCGCGGAAGAAACCGAACCCAAAAGCAACAAAGAACTTTCAAAAGCATTTCGTGACACCTCTGATTTCAATGGTATGAAACGCTACCAGCATTTCGGATGGATGGTGGAAGTGGACCCTTACAACGGAAAAGCCATCCGTAAACTCTATCAAATGGGACGCTTTCAGCATGAAGACGCTCACATCACCCCTGACGGTAAAACCGTCTATCTCACGGATGATAATAATCCCGCTGTGTTTTTCAAATTTGTCTCCATCGCGCCTGTTGATTATTCGAGCGGTCAGTTGTATGCCTACCGCCAAAGCGATGATGGCGAATCAGGGGAATGGTTCGAACTGCCGATGGAGATGGATTCACTGATTGACATCCGAAATGTCGCCATGCGCAGGGGAGCAACATTATTTATCAGGCATGAATGGGTAGATGGCGTAGATGGAAAAGTTTACATCACCGAAACCGGTGGCGATTCTTTTGACTGGAATCCTTATGTGAAAATGGGAGCTAAGCCTGCCAACTATTTTAAAAATCTTGAAGCCGGAGAACATCAATATGCAGACCCTTATGGACGCGTCTTGGTTTTTGATGAGAAAACGAATAAAATGAGCGTTTTGCTGGAAGGCGGAACTTCCGCCACAGACGCCTCCACCAATTTTGCTAATCCTGACGGATTGTGTATTCTTTCCAAAAACGGCAGTCATTATTTAGTCATCAATGAAGATTTAATCGGATTAGACAAAAACCGTGTGAGCGAAGCCGCGCTGGCAAAAAACGAAACCTACAATGAAATTTATTTCCTCGACCTCAGCGTTCAACAACCTTCGCTTAATGACCTTCAGCGCTTCATGGTGGGTCCGCGCGGATGCGAAACCACAGGAGGTTGGTTTACACCGGATGGCAATACCTATTTTGTGAGCATACAACATCCGGCTCAATCCAAC
>JBGTCY010000002.1:0-9663 GCA_041748615.1 Chitinophagales bacterium | reverse complement strand
GGTAGAGCGATCATTCGCATGGTTGGAAAAATGCAGAAGGCTTTGGAAAAATTGCGAGCGGAAAATCAACAATAGTCTTCAATTTGTTGTAATAGCTTTCATCAGAATTTTGATCCAAAGATTATGAACAGGCTCTTAGACATCATGGGAAAGTTATCTTGGGAATTTTCCTTAGACGGAAGAAAAAACAATTTCCCTGAACAATTAAACCCATTTTACCTGTCGCCCCGCTTCCACTTTTTTCCAACGCTTACCCCGCTCTGTGGTTTCGATGATTGCAAACAGGCTGAGGAGGATTTTACGAAAGGTTGAATATTTCATGACCTTGGATTTAAACTGAAAGCTATTTATCATTTAAAGATAGTCAAATGGTGTTTTTCCACCACGCCTTATTTTTGGTGTCTTATTTTTAGAACTTAAAAAATTTTATCATGAAAAAAATGCAAGTGATTGACCTTTATAGCATCAAGTATGATGCGATGACCGGTCGCATTAATGAAGAGTTGCTCAAAATCCAGAATTCCGGGAATCTCATCTTAGATGTGAAAGTCATCGGAGATTCCTTAAATCGTTGCGCGGTGTTTGTATTTTATGAAGAAAAACAATCCTGAACCAGGAAATTTGAAATGAGGATTTTCAAAAAAAGTGGACACTTTTTTTGCGTAAATGGGCATTGAATGTTTTTACCTGTTTCGTTATCAAGGATATACAAAAACGATACTCATTAAATAATCAGTGTTGAAATGTGAATTAATTGTGGGTAAAAAAAATTGCGGCAGGAAGGCAAAGCATATAAATTTAGTGTTTGAAAATTTGCATTCCGAATGCCAACTACATACGACACCAAATCATCACAACAAAAGGAACAGTTGAAAAAACTGGAAGCCATCCGCACGTATTACGAGTTGGTGAAAAAAGGTCGTTCGCCCGAACAGACTAGGAAAGACCTCGGGTTGTCTTTTCAGGATATTGAAGGCTTTGATTTTACGGTGTTCACTAAGACTGCCTGATATTTTTTTACTTTTTTTATTTCCGAACCTTTCCGACCGAAGCCCTTTGCTGCAAGGCATTTTATTAACTTCGTGCACACATAGCTAATCCATGAGAAATTTTTTAATCTTCTGCTGCTGCTTTCCTTTTATTTTATCAGCCGCTCAACCCGCTGTCATCAAAGGCAAGGTAGAGGAACCGTCTGATAAAACGATTGAATTTTTTATTGACCGGGCTGTTCCGGGTGAAAATCTTTCCAAACAACCTTTCAAACTCAACGCTGATTTTGAGTGGAGCCTGAGTCTGGCAATCGGCAATCTGGTTCATGCAGCGATAGGCGATTCTGTTTTTCAATTATTTATTGAACCGGGTGACGCGTTGACACTTTCCATCAAAGCAGAACAGACGCCTTTCAAAATTGATTTTTCCGGAAAAGGCGCTGAAAATAACAACCTGTTTTCGGACTTCTTGCAGCAGTTTAAATATGATTTTTTGTTGGAAAATATTGAAGCGACTATTCTGGCATCCGGCTCGGTAGATGTTTTTGAGTCAGCAATCTTTGATAAACGGCTGAAACAAATGAAGCTGGTGAAGGACTTTCAAAACAAAAACACGATTTCGCCCGGTTTCAGGCAGTTTATTGAAAATCAAATCAGCTACAATTATTTCAGGCAATTGCTGTATTTCCCGGTTTTCAAAAATCAGGAAAGCAATGGCTTGACCTGTTCCCCGCTTCCGACAGTGATGCTGAATGAATTGCCGGGCATCCAGGTGATGAGCGAATCGGCAATGAACAGCCCGGCTTACCGTGAGTTTCTTAAAACCTACATCTTTTATTTCACTGCCGAAACCAATGAATTCAAACCCTTCAGCGACCACAGCGATTTGCTGGAGCGTTCTTTTAATTATTCTCTGCGCCATCTTTCCGGAGAACCGTTTCGCTACTGGCTGGCTACCGCTTTGTATCAGTATTGCGAACAGTCTTCTTCGGAAACTGTAAAAAAATTACACAAAGCCCTCACACAGTCTGACCCGCAGAAACAGTACGCTTTAGTGGTAGAGAAAAAATGCCAACAGCAAATCATCGCGAAGGAACCGCCCAAAGAAAAAGTGAAGGACGAGCCGGTTGCCAAATCCAAAGAAAAGGAAAAGAAAAGCGACAAAGACAAACCTTCCGACCAGCCCTTTTCCCTTGTTGACCTGAAGGGCAACAAGGTAAACATGAGCAGCTTTAAAGGGAAAGTGCTTTATGTGGATTTTTGGGCAAGCTGGTGTGGTCCATGCCGTCAGCAGTTTCCTTATGCAAAAGAATTGCATAAACAGTTGACACCGGAACAGAAGAAGCAAGTGGTGTTTCTGTATATTTCCATAGATAATAATGAAGAGGTTTGGAAAAATGCCATTCAGAAGTTTGAAATAGATGGGTTTCACACCTTGTCGCCCGGTGGGTGGGGTTCATCTGCCGCCAAACATTTTGGAGTTTCTTCCATTCCCCGATACATGCTCATTAACAAAAAGGGTGAAATTGCCGACCCTAACGCCAAGCGCCCCAGTGCCGGGGATGCCGTCATTCAGGACATCTTGAGATTGCTGAAGGAATAAGCTTGTTTATTTTAACCCCAAGCTAAAGCATGGGGCTATAGAATGCCGAGTTTATAAAGGATATTTACCTAAAAACAAATTTTTTAGTCGGTCATTAGTTTCAGAAAACTATCAATTGTCCTTCAAAAAAGAATATTAACAATTTTTCTTTGATAAAAAATTGTTAATTCTTCGATTATTTCCATAGAATTAATTTTAATCAACATAATTTTACATGCAACTTCGTGACGGTTTTTTTCTGTCATTAAAGTACTTTATTATTTATTTACTCTCAAAATCAATCTTTTTTTAATGAAAAAAATTTATTCCTTTGCGATTAATGTAGTCAGTGCCATTCTTTCAGTTGTATTCCTGCTCTTCCTTGCTTTCTTACCATCCGAGTCAAAAGAGTGAACCGCTGAATAAAATCCCTTCGACTTCCGCCCGGTTGTAAAACATAACCGGCAACTCCTCAAAACAGGTTTCAAGAATTTTCTGCCCCGAATTTTACCCCTGATAAGGTTTATTTTCCCGGAATTTTTATTCAAGTGATGTTGATTTGGCTGAACTGTGTATTTTAGCGGTCAAACTAACATTATGGCAACCCGACTCCAATTATCACAACAGTTTCCTTCAAAACGCGCCTTCATCACCGGAGGTGGCGGTTCGCTTGGTCATGCTTTTGCCATCCTGCTTGCCGCTGACGGCTGGTCTGTTGGCGTCACCGACATCAGTGACAAGGCGTTGGAAGCAACCGCGCAGGCGATACAATCAGCCGGGGGTAAGCCTTTCACTTACCGGTTTGATGTGAGCGACAAAGCTGCTTACAAAACCGCATTTGACGACTTTGTACAAAAAACAGGCGGAATTGACGTGCTGATTAACAATGCCGGTGTAGGGGATGGCGGTTTGTTTGGTCAGTATGAATTAGAAAAATGGGATTGGATTACCGGCATCAACCAGATGGCAGTCATCTACGGCTCACACTTCGCCACAGAAGTGATGAAGCGCCAAAAAAGCGGGCACATCATCACCATTTCCAGTGTAGCGGGAATTGCCAGCATGCCCAACATGTCCATGTATAATGTAACAAAAGCAGCGATTATCGCACTGAGCGAAAGTATTTATGCCGAGTTGAAGCCATTTAATATTAAAGTGTCGGTAGCGCTGCCCGAGTTTTTTAAAAGCGGCATCATGCAACATGCAAAAGGCGATGAAAACGCGACTACGATTGGCAGAAAAAAAATAGAAAAAGCGCCAATCGCTCCTGCTGAGGTTGCACATTATATACTCAAGCAAGCCGGTTCTGGTAAGTTTTACATCCTGCATCCGTTTAAAGCGAAACTTGCTTTTTTTGCCCGGAATACTTTCCCAAACTATTTTCTAAACATGAAATACAGGGAGTTTGTAAAAAAGAAGTGGGTGAAGGAGATGCTGAAATAATCAGCTACTTGCAATGCTTCGTAATGCGCTCCGCCAACTGCTTACCCGTGAATCCCTCATGCTCCAGCACTTCAGACAGCAAGCCGGGCTTGAACCATTTCTCTTCCAGCGTAATCGGGAAAACATCCGCGGTGATTTTATTTTTCAGAAATACTTCCGCAACGATTGAATACAACCCGCCCGTGAGGAAGTGGTCTTCTACAGTAACTAACCAATGACTTTTCCGGGCGACTTTCAAAAGCAGCTCTTCATCCACCGGCTTGAGTGAGCGCATGTTCACTAATCCGACCGATAAGCCGGTTTCTTCCAACAATGTTTTGGCGTTCAAAGCTTGCTCGAACAACATGCCGTAAACCAAAATCGTGATGTCTTTTCCCTCGGCAATCACTTCGGCTTTTCCAATTTCAAAATCTTTAGCGTGTTCGTAAACAGCAGGTTTTGTTGTAGCCCTGACATAAGCGGGAGAGGATGAAGCCCAGACTTTCGGTAACATGAGTAACATATCCTGTTCATCAGCCGGGCAAAAGACCTGCATGCCCGGAATGCCGCGCATGATGGATACATCTTCAATTGCCTGATGCGTGGGTCCGTTTCCATCCGACAAAAATCCGGGAACGAAGGAGGTGAGTTTCACAGGCAGTTTAGCGATGCCGACATCGGTACGAATAAATTCAAAAGCGCGCATGGTCAGGAAGGAAGCAAGCGCGTGAACAATCGGAATTCTGCCGCGCAGAGCGAGACCGGCTGCCGCGCCCACCATGCACTGCTCGGTGATGCCGGTGTCAATGAACCGTTCTTCCAACACCGGAGGCAGGTTGCGGATGAGCGCGCGGTTTTCAGCCGTCATCACCACATAGCGGTCGTCAGCGAGGGCGGTTTCTTTGAGGAGGGTTTCGTAGGTCATTTTATTAGGATTATTTGCTCAATATTTTTATCAGTTCTTTTGGATTTCTTCTGCTATCCCACAAACAAATGATGATGATTGCACAAACAAATGATGATGATTGCATCATTTTGAATGGTATAGTAGATGTAGTAATGACCCGTTGAAGAAACTCTTACTGCTTCAATTTCGGTTGGTTTTCCAAGATATTGGAATTCAGATAGCAGTTGAACTTTCTTGCGAAATGTTATTGATAACTTCCTGCTATACTGTTTGCTTTTGGTCCGCTTAATCCAATATTCTAAAATTTCCCTTCTTTGCGCTTTGGCTGTAAACGTCCATATTATTTTCCGAGCCATTCATCTTCTTCTTTATTCAATTGCTCATCAGTAATCAACTTGTTTTTTTTAATGTCTTTAAAACTTGCTTCAATCATCAGTCTCTGTTCCTCTGAAATCCGTACAACTTCTTCCGATTTAATGGTTGATTCTAAAAGTTTATCTACGGCTGAAAGAATTTCCTTGTCATTAATGGATAAGATTTTATCAATTAAACTATTGCGAATTTTTTCTGTGGCAGTCATAATATCTTCTTTAATTATTTAACAAATATAACCAATCAAGCTCTTGTGCTTATCGGACCACTAAAGTTTCAGATTTTAATTCAGCTTTTGCTTCACCATGTAATTCCTTTATCAAATCCTCCACTTCTTCATGCGTGAAATTACAAAACCAGCGGTCAGCGCGTTTTTCGATGCTGGGAACGCCTCTGCCGCGCACGGTGTCGGCAATAATCACACTGGGTTTTTCGGAACTGAAAGGTAACGCGGTGAAGGCTGTTTCCAATTGGCTGAAATCATGTCCATTGATGCGTTGCACCTCCCAGTTGAAAGCCTTGAATTTTGCTTCAATTGATTCCAAAGGAATGAGTTCTTCAGTGCGGATGTTCGCTTGGAACTCATTACGGTCAATCACGAAGGTGAGGTTGTTGAGATTTTTTGCGGCAGCCACTAATACCGCTTCCCACACCGAGCCTTCGTTCAGTTCGCCATCACCCGTGATGACGATGACGCGGTTGTTTGTTTTGCGCATTTTGCAATCGAGCGCTACTCCGAGCGCAACTGCCGGCAGATGTCCAAGCGAACCGGAATGAAATTCGATACCCGGAATATTTACATTCGGATGCCAGTAAAGATGGTCATTCGATTTCAGGTGATTTTTCAAGCGGGATTTTTCAATCAAACCGAGTTCAGCGAAGGTGCCATAGAGCGCAGGCACGTCATGCCCTTTTGAAAGGAACAAATAATCGCGGTTGGGGTCTTTGAGATTTTCCTGATTGAGATTCAAAAAATCAGCATAGAGATACACGATTAAATCGGCACACGAGAGCGAAGCACCCGTGAAGCATCCGCCATCGGTGGACAATCGTAGGATATGTTCGCGGACACGGAGAGCGAGAGAAGTGAGGCTTTGATGAGTTTCGGGGATCATATTAATTATTGAAAATCGTTATTAATTTATCTGAATTGAACATGCTTGCGGGAGATATTAATTTTTCATCAAAAGGAATTGCATCTCCGAATCTTTCCTTCATTTTCATCTTCACGGTTTCATTGCTTAAATCAAAGTCTTTCAACTGCTGCAATTCACCGATTTCAATTCCTGCAGCTTCGAAATAAATTTTCCAGACAAGTTCTGAGCAATAAATTTTATCATCACTCCACTCAAAATAAAGATCATAATTCTTCCCTTCATATTTTTTTCCGACATCTTTCATTTTATTTAAAACTTCTTTTGTCAAAATATTCTCAGCATTTTTCAGACGTTTGACCACATAATGATTTTTTTCACCTCTTTTAATCCAGTCTTCCAGCGATGTCAGTTTAACAGGCTGAATGGCTTCATATACAAAATATTCCTCCTCTTCTTTATAAATAATTCCCATGTGGCTGTATTTTGAATTTGAAGCAAGTTGTATCGCTTTACTTTGAGAGGATAATGATGTCTGAAAAATTATATCGCCATTTTTAAGTTCTGTTTTATTTTCTGCTTCATCTTTTTTATTTGTAGTAGTTGAGCAGTTGATAAAAAACAGCAGCATTAAAAAAAACAGCATATTGATTTTCATCAGATATTCTTTGTTTGTTCCGGTCTAACCGTTTTTAATTCTCCTAAATGATTTCTGTACCAATTGACCCCTGCAAACTTATTGTTAATCATGAAGATATCAGGACGTTGCTCAAGCAGCGAAAGGATTTCATTCAACTCGAAGTGTGGATTTTTTGGGTAAAGTTCATCATACACCGCTTTAATAAAATCATAATCTTCCTTGTAGTCAATCGTAAAACGGTGAGACATGGAAAAATCTTGTCCGGTCTCCCATGTCACATTCCCGATGCGGAATTTTTCAGGATTTTCCCAGATGTATGGGGTGGTGTGCTCGCGTTCCAATAAACGCTTTGCGTTTTTCCATGCGTTTTCCAATGCGCTGAAATGCATCACTTCCACATCGTTACCGTCAGGATAAGTAGGGGGATGCAGGTTACTGACAAAATCAAACCTTTCAGAATTTTTTTCAAAAAAATTCAAGACATTGTCAATCACCTGCGGGTCAATCAAAGGGCAGTCGGACGGGATTTTAACTACTACGGTTTTTGAGATTTCGGTAGCCTGTGAAAGTACAGCCTGATAATGCCTGTCTAACAAATCCGTTGGATGTCCGCGAAAGCAATTGAATTTTTCCTGCCCACATATTTCCTCAATAATATCATCCTCCGGGCTGGTTGTGGTTGCCACGATAATTGTTCCGGCTTTTTTTGCAGCGAACACCCGTTCAACCATTCTCACCAATAAAGGTTTGCCCACCAATGGCAGCAATACCTTGTCAGGCAGTCTGGATGAGCCTCTGCGGGCTTGTATAATAGTGATGATGTTCATCCAGCCAATCCGGTTTAAATGTTTTCAAAAAATCTTTCCCTTTTCCCTTAAACGCAACGTATCCGCTGATAATCTCCGCGATGCGTTCAGCCGACTTGCCGCCATTTTGAACAGGCATCATTTGTTTGAGATATTCAAGGTCATAATATGAATGTACTTTTTTTCCGAGCGCTAACCCCACATAAACGATGGTTGAATATTGACAAATCAATTCCTCGCAGTTGGCAATCATCGCGTTCGTATTTCCATCCTGAAAAATCATCGCGTCAGCGGGAGCGTTATCCCTGATTTCTTTTTCCGCCCGTTCATAAAATTCGTTGGGATGCAGCTTAAAAATCATCGGACGCCCGTTTGCCGTTTCCACCGCTTTTTTAATAAAAGCAACCCGGTCATCTTTTCTGAAAGTTTCACGCACATCTGAAGTTGCTACAAGTACATAATCTTTATGCGGAAAATCATTATCCAAATAAGCGGCAGCATTGTCAAAGTTGGGAATACCGGTAACAATAATTTTTTCCGGGTCAACGCCTAATTGAATATAATGCTGACGGTAGCCTTCAGAGGCAGCGCAATAAATATCCGGTTTGTTGGAATAACCCATCAGTGAGGTGTCAAATGCCCAGTAGGCAGGCATATTTAAAAACTTTACGATTTTACCGGATAGCCGAAGGGGGTCAGTCATTCCTTCCTGCACGAAAACTGTTTTTTTTCTCAGCATTTCTTTGGGCACCACAAAATCAGCGCAAAGCACATAGAGGTCGTATTCATTGCCGAAACGCTCTCCCCGATAATCGTTCCTTAAATGATGTTGAACGAGATATGCATCCGCCTTTTTTCGCCAGTGACTTTTTACCCCAATGATGGTGTTGTCTAAAATTTTTACCTTTTGCCCTAATTCCACCCACGGATGTTTACTGTAGAATTGACTGAAATAACAATCAAGGTCAGGCAGATGATTTGAGATTAAATGCATCTGTGAAGTTTGATTAGGCGAGCCGACCGTCAGCAAAATTTTCCTTTTTTTCATATCACTTGGTGAAGGATGCAAATTTAGCGTAGCTCCTTGTTCACTTGTTTTGATAAGAGTCAATCGTCTGCTCCACAATGCCAAAGCGGATAATTATCTTTAAACATTCAAACCAGTTCCATGCTCAAGCAACTGAATTCAAGGAAGTTAAATTCACAAGGAGTCCTGAGTCTTTTTGTTTTACTTATTTTCTGTTTTAATTCTTCAGCCCAAAATTCAAATGTGTCCTCATTGATAAGACTTGACCGAGTTATTTTACAATTTGATAATCATGCTCAGGAAGATGATATGCGTTTATTTTTTGAAAAGAATAAAATCCTAATGCCTTTTGAACAGACAATCCGTTTGGAGCAACCGCCTGTTTTCATTGTGAATCTGAGTGCACCTTGTCGGAATTTAAATGCGCTGAATGCTTTACTTGAGCAAATAAAATCTAACCCGCTTATTCATTTTGCCAATCCGGTTTTCAAAGAAAATAATCAGGAGGCTTATTTATTGAATGAAGTGTTTGTGAAAGTGAAAACCGTTGCCGGGAAAGAAAAATTAACAGCGCTTTCCAAAGAGTTGAATTTTACTTTCAAAGAATATTCTTATTCTAAAAATATTTATGTGCTTGAGCCGGAAAAATCCTGCCGTTATCATGCGCTCGAACTTTCTCAGATTCTTTCTAAAAATCCGGAGTTTGTTTTTGCGGAACCGAATGTGCTTTTCAGCCCGGTTGTGACGAGCAGCGACCCGCTCTATAACCGGCAGTGGCATTTAAAAAATACCGGCACGCCTTTGCAGGGAAGCGGAACGGCAGG
>JBGTCY010000001.1:0-5012 GCA_041748615.1 Chitinophagales bacterium | reverse complement strand
ACAAGGGCGAACACCCGCGCATGGGCGCTACCGATGTGTGTCCGTTAATTCCGATTGCCGGAATTTCAATGGAGGAGGGGGTCAGTTTTTCCAAAAAATTAGCAAAGCGGGTAGGAGAGGAGTTGAAAATTCCGATATATCTCTATGAAAATTCCGCTGCAAAATCCTTCCGGAAAAATCTCGCTGAAATTCGCTCGGGTGAATATGAAGGAATCGCTGAAAAAATCATCAAGCCGGAATGGAAACCTGATTTTGGACCGGCAGCTTTCAACGCTCAGTCCGGCAATACTGCGATTGGCGCGCGGGATTTTTTGATTGCTTACAATGTCAATTTAAATACAACCTCTGTGAAGCGCGCTAACTCAGTGTCTTTTGATGTCAGGGAAAACGGCAGGGTGAAAAAGAATGCGAAAGGTGAAATCATGCGTGATAAAAAGGGAAACGCATTGAGAGCGCCTGGTGCCTGCAAAGCGGTGAAAGCGATTGGCTGGTTTATTGCAGAATATGGCATCGCGCAGGTTTCCATGAATCTCACCAATATTAAAATCACTCCGTTACATGTCGCGTTTGACGCTGCCTGCAAGAGCGCTGAAAAACGGGGCATGCGCGTGACCGGCTCCGAATTGGTCGGGCTGATTCCGCTCAACGCGATGCTGGATGCGGGGAAATATTTTTTGAAAAAACAAAAACGCTCAGCCGGAGTCGCAGAAAGCGAGCTGATTAAAATCGCCATCAAATCATTGGGCTTGGATGAACTGTCGCCTTTCGACCCACGGAAAAAAATTATTGAATACATGCTGGATGATGAAAAGGCGTCACCATTAGTGAAGATGAGTTTGCGTCAGTTCGCGGATGAAACAGCCTCAGAATCTCCGGCACCGGGAGGCGGTTCCATCGCGGCTTATGCGGGCGCGCTCGGTATATCGCTTGCCACGATGGTCGCCAATCTATCCGCTGCAAAAAAAGGCTGGGACAACCGGTTTGAAACTTTTTCAAAGGACGCTGAAAAAGGTCAAATACTGAAAAATAAACTTTTGAAATTAGTGGATGAAGACACGCACGCTTTCAACGCAATCATGGCTGCGTATCAATTACCGAAAGGTTCCGCGGAAAGGAAAAATGCGATGGAAGCTGCCACCCGGATGGCAATTGAAGTTCCTTTTGAAGTGATGAAAACATCATTTGCTTCTTTTGAAATCATTGAAGCGATGGCAAAAAATGGCAACCCCAACTCCGTATCTGATGCCGGAGTTGGTGCATTATGCGCGAGGGCTGCCGTGCTGGGCGCGTGGCTGAATGTGCAAATCAATGCAGGGGGATTGGCGGATAAAGTTTTTATTCAAAAAACTCTGAATGAAGGCAAACGCATTGTGAAACTTGCAACTGAGTATGAGAAAAGAATCCTGAAACTTGTGGAGGGGAGAATTCATTGATATGGTATTTCTAAATGCTTATAGATTCTATTTTTATTTGAAAACGAATGAGTGTAATTAGGTTTTAGAAAAAATTAAAAATACCAGGCAATAACCTCTTGCTTTGATTTTCTTTTTAAATCCGGAACCATTGCATTTTCTGCCGGATAACCAACAGGGATGAGTAAAAATGGTTTTTCATTTTCCGGGCGATTAAGAATTTTTGAAAGAAAATTCATTGGGCTGGGCGTATGAGTCAATGCCACTAATCCCGCGTGGTGAATCGCGGCAAGTAAAAAACCGGTGGCGATGCCAACCGATTCCTGTACATAGTAATGTTGCAATTTTTCACCATTCATCACATCATAGCTTTTCCTGAAAACGACAATCAGCCAGGGCGCTGTTTCCAAAAATAGTTTGTGCCAGTCGGTAGCAAATGGCTTCAAATCTTTCAGCCACGATTCAGACATTCGTCCGTGATAATTGGAATATTCTTCTTCTTCAGCCGCTTTTCGGATGGAGGATTTCAATGCATCATTCGAGACTGCGCAAAATGTCCAAGGTTGCTTATGAGCGCCTGATGGTGCCGTTGACGCGGTCATGATAATATTTTCGATGACCTCTTTTTCGACAGGTTTATCGGAGAAGTTTCGCAGTGTTCTGCGCTTGTTCATTTGATTGTAAAACGCAACACTCAACCGGAGCATTTCATCCGGTGAATTTAAAGCGTGTTTATAAGGAATGAATTCAGAATCTGCCATTTTTTTAGGAATTCATTTCCTCGTCTGGTTAAAAACCAATGTCAGGAAATGAAGATGATTATTTATTCAGAATAATCAATGCCGCAATCACTCCGGGAATCCAACCCAGCAAAGTAAGAATCAACACAATCAAGATGGAACCTAAACCACGGTCATAAACCGCCAGTGGAGGGAAGACAATCGCCAGAATAACTCTCCAGATGCTCATAATGATTTATTTAGTGTAAATAATTTTATGACGATTCGCGCTATTCCCGTTGACAACACTGATGGTATAAATACCTTCTGACAAGCTGGTGAAATCAATGATTTCTTTTTCAGTAAGCATCGGTCGGCTCAGCATGATTTTTCCGGCAAGGTCATGAATTACAATGGTGGTATTTGAAAGGATAGCACCATTTGATTCAACAAATACCTGTCCGTTTGAAGGGTTTGGATAAACCCTTATTTCATTTCCTTTCAGACTTGAAATTCCAATGCCGAAGTCCACCGTCACGCTATCGCAAAATGTATCAGAGCCGGATGCATTGTAAGCAGTAATGCAGGCGTAATAAGCGCCTGGTGCATTGTAAGTATGAATAAAAGGAGTTGTGTTTGCAGTAGTACCATCCCCGAAATTCCAAGCGATGCTATCAGCGCCAGTTGAAGTGCTTGAAAAAGTAACTGCAAGTCCGTTTTTGCCGGTGACAAAACCTGCCGTGGGCAATGGCAGGGGTTGTTTTACTTCCACTCTCACTTCGTCAATTCTCAGGTAAAACTGGTCGGGGTCGCTGTAAATATGAAATCCTAAGTAGTAGGTTCCAGAGGTCGGCACTGTGAAATAAACAACTTGTTTTTCATAAGTATCATTTTCCATGGTTCCAAAATCTTCAATGACCGTAGTCATGGATGCTATCTGCGGGGAATTGCCGATAGCGACTTTTAATTTTTCCGGAAAAATCGTTCCCTGGAAATTGCCGACATGGCTGTAAAAAGAGAGTTCATAATCCTCGCCCTGCTGAAAATCAAGACAGGTAGAAAAGAGCCAGTCATTTGCAGCGGTGGTTCCATTGGTATTGTAGAAATAAGTGAAATAATTATCTCCTGAATATGCCTCCGCACCGGATGCCACTCCCCATGATACATTATCACTATTAGCATCAAAAACAGACCATCCCAGCAACTCGGTCAGATTTTCAAAGCCGGTGGTGTAAGCAGTGGATACATCATAGGATACTACATTGAAAACCGGTAATGCGGTAAAACTATTATTAGCCGCGTCAGCATCTCCGGCTGCCTCAACAAATGCGCTGAAAATGTAAGTAGCGCCATTGGTTGATAAGTCAGCGGTTTGCGTGAAAGTGTAGTTGAAAGAAGAAACAGGCTGAATAGTCGCAGTGACGGTTTCAGTCACCGTGTCAATCGTTGTTCCGTTATCCATCACATAAGAAACATCAAAGTTGGACAAGGGTTGAAATCCCAAATTTTCAATGGTGACGGAAATGCTTTCGCTTGTTCCCAGAACACAGGAACTTGTTGGCAGTTGCATGTTTGTCAACTTCGCGTCCACCGCGGGAAGTTCCTGTACAATAATGTCATCAATAAACAGCAGGAACATGTCATTGGAATTATTTCTGAAAGCAAGGTAAACATCCTGATTCGCGTATTGAGCCGGAATCATCACAGAGCGTTGTGTCCAAGCAGGAAGTTCAGCCGCCCTGACAAATAAAGCCAGATTTGCATTGAAATCATTTACAGTCGGGCTGCCTGTAGAAATACGAACCTGATAGCCATCCGGAAAATCATCGTCCTGAGCTTTTGCGCGCCATCTCAATATACTGTTGGCGCCCAACGTGATTTGTGGCGTAATCATCCAGTCATCCGCTGCTCCGGGAGGATTATACCACGAAGTGCTCACTGCGGCCATGTTGGTATTGTCATCAAAGTCGGTTCTGGTCACCCAAGCATTATTGACATAACTAACTCCGGACTCGGGAGTTCTGCCGTCCACATTAATTAAAGTGAAGGATGGGGGCATCCCATTTTGGAAATCTTCCGAAAAAATGATTTGAGCGCTCAGATTAAAAGGGTTCAACAAAATCGTTGAAAGAAGGAAGAAACTCAGAATTTGTCTGTTCATTGAATAAAATCTGTTTTTGATGTTGAAAAAAGTATTTTAATATAAAGACAAGTAAATCTGGTTGGTAAGATAGTATTATTTCAATTTTTTTTATAAAAATTGAAAAATATTTTTTCAGACAAAAACAACATCATAAATCCGGTGGATGGGGATAATCGCGTTTTTTTTCAAAACAATACTATCCTGAGTGGTTGCCCAAACCGTTGTTTCCACTTTTTTAAGATTATGAACATCCCTGAAAATAATCGCCACCTTCGTGTGGTCGAGGTTGCCGATGGTTGTGGCTTTGTCCAATTTCATCTGACGTTCTCTTTTTTGTTCCGGAGTTTCCAAAACATCTTCCTGTGGAAAATGCAAATAAGGAATCAATTCCTTGGGAATTTCCGAGATGGAGGTTTGATGAATTTCCATAACAGTATAGATTTTTACCCAAGATAAAGAAAAGTTTATTGAAGAAAGAATATCCTGCGAATTTGTTGATTCCTCAAATCCGCAAACAAACTATATAAATACCACTTATTTAAGTGAGCATTTATTGCGCTTTTTTTTAAGACCTTATAGGTTTCAAAAACCTATAAGGTCTAAGAGCCTGTTCATAATCTTTGGATCAAAATTCTGATGAAAGCTATTACAACAAATTGAAGACTATTGTTGATTTTCCGCTCGCAATTTTTCCAAAGCCTTCTGCATTTTTCCAACCATGCGAATGATCGCTCTACC